>NZ_JBLXXR010000015.1:0-56823 GCF_048513535.1 Rothia sp. CCM 9416
TTCACGCAGGGGGGGGCTCTTGGGGGTGCTGCTGGTGCTGGTGTGCGTTCCGCCCTCTGACCTAGCCGGTTCCTGCTAGGGACTCCCAGCAGGGTGTTCCCCCTGCACCTCCTCTTAATCCCCTTTTCTCCCTTTTGCCCGCCGTTCGCCCAGTTTTTCCTCGCGCTGTGCCCGCGCCTCGGCCGTGTTGTTGGGGTCTCCCGCGCTGTGCCCCTATCCCTCGCGCCCCAAACGTTTTTGCTAGCTAAATATTTTTTGATTTTTCTCTAGGACTCTGTAGAAAACCAAGAGCAAATAGTGAGAAGCTGGTATTGCTTTGAAAGAAAGCCCCTCGGAAAGGTGCTCACTACCTAATGGGCCGGGGGGTTTTCGACTTTAAGAGAACATTTTTCTCTACTTAGTAGAAAAATCCTTGATGTATTTCTTATCTTTGGAATATCAAAGCAAAACCAATAACCCCATTGATAGAAAGTGAGATTAGATAGAAAGTTTTTAGATTCTCTTTTGCGGGTTGAGCGGGTTAGCTCCCCGCGATTACCGGTTAAAAATACCAATTGTGCTAGACCGCGCCTAGGATTATCCCGTAGTGGACTGTTTTGGGTACGATGCAATAGCCGTAATGCAGAGGTATGCGCTAGCTGTGCTCTGCTCTGGCAAAGAGTACGTACGTTCGCGGTATCGCTTGGCCTATTGAAGGCTAGTGAACATGGTGATACGACTCTTTTTGTGACTCTTACCGCTCCAGGAAGTGTGAGTGTGAAAGATTTTAATGATTCTGCCCCTCGTTTATGGCGCGCAACTATTGCTCGTCTTCGCAGGGCTTTTCCTGGGCTTGAATATGCCGTGAGGTGGGAGGTGCAGGGGCGGGGCGCTGTTCATGCCCATGCGGTTTTCGTTATCCCCAACGCGCCAGTAAACGTTGAGCAACTAGTCCATGAGTCTGTTAGCGCGGTTCGCTCCCGTTCTGAAGCTGAGCCGTGGCGTAAAAGAGCAGTGCGGTGGGGTTTTTTTACGGCAGAAGAGCCAGAAAATTTGTTCGCGGTAAGCCATTATATGAATAAAGATTCCACGCTTGCGCCTATTCCTGGTTTTAGGGGACGGACGTTTACAATGTCGCGTGGGTTTGTCGGTAAGCCACTTGATGAAGTAAAGAAGCTTTATGTTTCACAGCGTAGAAATTGAAAATTTGTTATTCCAGGGGTGAAGTGTGTCCAAAATCTGTTTTAAAGGACGTTTTCCCTGAAAAAATATGGATTTAATGTGATTTTGCTGAATTGAAATAGTGGAAAAGTTCTTCTGGATTCTTCCTGTTTTATCTATTAACCAGTTCCCTGTTACAAAATCTTCAGAATCCTTTATTTGTAAGGGTTTCAGTTAATTCTTTGATGCTTCCTAAATCGCTTTGTGTTGCCTTCTAAGAGGCTCTCAGGAGCTAATGCATAAAAGCCCCTTACAGGTCTTTTAGGAGCCTGTGAGGGGCTAAAATGGGGGTATGACTGAACAGCAGCCGGTTGACCCTACCACCTTTGAAAGTCTTGGTGCTTCTCTTGCTAGAGCAACTCCCCTTAGTGTGGAGGAAGCCGCGCTTATTGCTGAGAAGCTGTCCGATTTAGTGGATAGCTATGACTCGGCTGAGCATTCTTCGTAGTGTTGTTTGAACAGCGGTCGTTGTATGAGCTGATTGCAGTTTTTGCATTCAATTTTTGATGTGGGTGGGGCGGGCGTGCCTTGGGGGAGCCGTACGGGGCGTTTGGTTCCGGTCACCCATAGCTCGATTCGGTGCATGTCTGTAGTAGCCCCCCTTCTTCCGCCTTTAATTTGCTGTCCGGGGTAGATGTTTATGCGGTCGAGAACTTGGCGTATGGCGTGGCGTCGCTGGGTAGGGGTTACTGAGTAAAAAAGATTGTAGATGTCTTCGAAGGTGAGGGCGCTGGTGTGCCTTAGAAGAGCCTGAATTCTCTGCTCTTCGAGCAGTTCCAGTTCGTTGGTGATGCGGTTTAGTTTTTGGGTGACTGCCTCTATGACGTGGGGGTTGAGGGTGTCGTGTAGCTGGCTGGTCAGTGCTGTCTGCGCTTCACGTAGTTTTTTGATGCGAGTTTCTGTGTCGTTGCTTGTGTGGTGGTGGTTTTTGCGGTGTGCGTCAAAGGCGGCTCTGAGGTTATCGTCTTTGAGTAGACCTCGGACGTAGTCTTCAATAAATTCTTCGAGAACCAGTGCGCTTATCCCATTTGAGCATCGTGTGTCTTTGGGGTAAACCTGCCCTGGGCACTGGTAGCGGCGAAAAATACGGTCTTTTCGGGATGAGTACGCGGCATTCATCTTCCGACCGCATTCGGCACAAAATACGAGGCCGGAGAGTAGGGGAGAGCGGTGGGACTTTCGGTGTATCTGAGTACGGGGCGCAACGATGGCTTTGACCTGCTCCCATTGGTCAGGGGTGATAATCCCCTGGTGAATGAGTACGGGGCGCCCTTGATGCATGATTGGCTCTAGGTGGCGGGGGGAGCGGGAAGGCGCGTTTTTGGCTAGTTGAGTGGCATATCCTGCAAGTGTGGGGTTAAGGAGAACTTGCTGTACGGCTTTGTAATTCCAGGGTTGACCGGTGCGAGTTGTATGGCCTTCCGCTGTGAGGCTTTGTGCGATTTCTCCGATGCTTTTGTGCTCGGTTAGTAGAAGCTCAATCATCCGCTCCACTGTACGGCCTTCTATGGGGTGTGGGATGAGTTTTTTGTATCCTTCTGCGTCACGGTCGGTTGGGGTGAATCCGTAGGGTGGGACGCCTCCTGTCCATGAGCGAAGCTTGAGGTAGTCGCGGTTCGCTTTGATACGGGTTGCTGTTGTTTCGGACTCGTTTTGGGCTATTGCGGCCATGAGGTGGTAGAGCAGAGCATCTTGTGGGTTTTGGGGGTCAATAAGTCTTGTCTGCGTGTGTATGCGTACGCCGTATTGCTGGCAAAGCTCGAAGAGCCTGACGGTTTCTGCTACTCGCCGGCCTAGCCGGTCTTCCCGGAAAGTGACGATGACGTCAAATTTCCGGTTTTGGAGGTCTTCTAGCATTCGCTCGAATTCACTCCGGTTGGCGGTTCGGCTGAAACCGGAGACGATTTGGGAGTACGTTCCGACGTGTGTGTAGCCGTTATCTTCGGCTATTTTTTGGCAGATTGCGAGCTGTACTTCACGTGAGCGCTGACCGTCTGAGAGGTGCTCCTCGGTAGATTTACGAATGTAGAAAACACAAGTTGTCATAAATGTCATTCTATACGGGTCTGTTGCTACCCAGTCTGGGAAAACGACCATGCTGAACTGCCTGGCTGCTTCGATTGGTATGCGCGAGCGCGTTATTACCTGTGAGGAAATCTTTGAGCTAAAGATTCCGCTACGCGATGTTGTGAATATGCAATGCCGCCAGCCAAACCTCGAAGGCCAAGGGGAGATTCCGCTCAGACGTTTGGTTAAGGAAGCACTGCGTATGCGACCTGACCGGCTGATTATTGGTGAAGTCCGTGAAGCCGAATCACTCGATATGCTCATAGCATTGAACTCAGGTCTACCGGGTCTGTGCACGATTCACGCAAATTCAGCACGCGATGCAATTACCAAGATGTGTACGTTACCTCTTCTTGCGGGGGAGAACATCTCAAGTTCCTTTGTCGTTCCGACCGTTGCATCCTGCTTTGACCTCGTTGTTCACTGTACCCGAGACCTGCATGGTAAAAGGCAGGTCCGGGAAATTATCGCAATTGGTAACCGTGTTGAGAACGGGGTTATCGAAACAACTACTCTGTTCAAACGTGATGGTGACAGACTGATATGCGTGGCCTCTGAGGTTCCTTCACCCGAGAAGTTCCACTATGCGGGTTTTGTGCCTGACCAGCTTCTTAACTTTGAGGAGGCAGACTGATGGGTGTTCTTCTCGGTATCTGCCTTGGGTTTGGCGGCTTGCTAACCTATATGTCGTTTTGGGATCTGCCGCCCAAAGCTAAAAAGCCTCGTCCAATCCCAGCTCTCGTGCAGCTCCTACGGCAGGCTGATCTTGAAAAGGTAACGGTGAGCATGTTCTACTCGCTCTCCACCTGTTCAGGATTTCTAGGTCTTGTTCTTATCTTTGCGCTCACCTCACTGATTCCCTTGTCTCTCTTGGCAGGGCTTGTGGGATTTTTTGCACCTCGCATGATGGTCAAGCACCGGGCAAATAAGCGCCAGGCCCAGCTCCGTGATCTCTGGCCCGACGCTGTGGATCATCTCCGGTCCGCTATTCGCGCCGGTATGTCACTACCAGATGCCCTTATGCAGCTTCAGTATCGAGGCCCAGAACCTTTGCGTCCAGCATTTGCTTCTTTTGCCTCTGACTATCGTGCAAGTGGTGAATTCCTGCCAGCTCTCAACCGTTTGAAAGACCGGCTGAGTGACCCAACAGCTGACAATATTATCGAGGCACTCAAAGTAACGCGTGAGGTGGGCGGTACCGACCTGGGTAGATTGCTTGGAACTTTATCTAGCTTCTTACGTGAGAATAGTAGGACGCGTTCTGAGCTTGAAGCTAGGCAATCGTGGACAATCAATGCGGCGCGTCTAGCCTGTGTTGCTCCGTGGGTGATTCTTTGTCTGATGGCAACCCAGCCCAGCACTATCCGTATCTATAACAGCTTTGCCGGTTTTGCGGTGCTGGGTGGGGGCCTGGCTCTGACAGTTATTGCCTATCGCTTGATGATGAGGATTGGCGCTCTGCCTGAAGAAAAGAGGGTTCTACTATGAACTCCGCACTGCTTCTAGCTATGCTGCTCGCTACCGGAATGTGGCTTGTGTATTCAAGCGTTACTAGGCACCGAACTGAAGATTTTTCTGATCGTATTGCGCCACAACTTCGGGCTGCCGAGCTACGCAATAACCGGGGCTCTGAACCCTATGCGACATTACCTGAGGGGCTGTACGGTGCAAGCATGAGCTTGCTGGGGCCTTGGGTTGAGAAAGCCTATAAAGCTTTCGGCAGCTCAAGCTTTGACCTGGCCGGTCTTGAAAAGCGAATAGATCAGCTCGGGGGTGGCCTTACTATCGCTGAATACCGGGTTCAGCAGGTACTTTGGTGCCTTTCTGCTCTCATGATGGGCACATGTCTTGTGGCCTTGGGGGCAGCACAGGGGAAAATCGGACTTATCCCCGGTCTTATTCTTATTGCTTTGGCAGGGATGAGTGGCTATCTTGGCCGGGACTACTGGCTAAGTCAGCAAATTAAGAAAAGGGAAAAAGCGATGCTGGCCGAATTCCCAGCACTTGCTGAACTTATGGCCCTATCCGTTACTGCCGGTGAATCAGCACTAGGATCACTTGAAAGAGTGGTGAGGAGTTCCAACGGAGAACTTGCCCAGGAGTTTAAAGAGATTCTTGCCATGACTCGTACGGGGGAGCCTCTAGTCTCTGCACTACAAAACTTTTCTCAAAGAACCTCAGTAGCCGCTCTTGCCCGTTTTGTAGATGGGTTGGTTGTCGCTATCGAGAGAGGCACGCCGCTTGCCGATGTGCTGAGAGCCCAGGCTCAAGATGTCCGCGATAATGCCAAGCGGGAGCTCATGGAGACAGCTGGGAAAAAAGAAATCGGCATGATGGCCCCAGTTGTTTTCCTTATCCTCCCCCTCACTGTACTCTTTGCCATGTTCCCGGGGATATCACTCCTGAACCTTAATTTTTAGACCTTATCCACCAGTTGCCTATTAGGGCAGACCCATAGAGGAGAAACACTATGAAGAAGCTACTCACCGACACCTACATCAAGGCTCTGCTTGCAGTATTTGCGCCCCTTGACACCAAGGATGACACTGAACGCGGCGACGTTCCGGGCTGGGTCATGGTTACCATGATGACCGCAATTTTAGTTGCAGCTATCCTGGTCGTCGCTCAGGATGCCTTGATCAGCATGTTTAATAATGCTATGGCCATGATGAATCGCTAAGGCCGCGCCTACCATGCCATCACTAGCTCGGGAGAAGGAAAGAGGGAACGCCCCTGCTGAATTCGTGATGGTTTCAGCTATGGTGCTCATGCTCTTTTTGGGTGTTCTGCAAATAGCTTTTGCAATGTTTACCAAAAACGTGGTGCAGGACGCCGCCTCTCAGGGCGCACGGTATGGTGCCATGCTAGACCGCACCCCAGGTGATGGCGAAGAAAGAACTCGCGAGCTTCTCTATAGCGTTTTACCGGAGAGCTATTCCACAAGCGTGACTAGCTCTGTGACCCAGTGGCAGGGGGCAGAGGCTGTAGAAATCAGAGTTGCTGCGCCAATTCCTGTGATTGGACCTTTCGGTTTGGGCGGGACATGGGAGGTGACCGGACATGCTGTTCTTCAAGGTGACTGAATGTAGGCGCCGTGTGGAGCAAAGGTTAGGCCTGCTAAGAGAGGGCTGCTGTGCTTCTGGAACTGAGCGCTCCCATGAAGCCGGCAATGCACTGATCGAGTTCATCATGCTCGGTGCCCTGCTCATGGTTCCTACCGTGTATTTTCTACTGTCCGTTTTTGCCATGCAGTCAGCAGCTTTTGCGGCCTCTAATGCCAGCGCCCAAGCACTTCAGGTCATTCAGCAACTGCCTCCTGACCAAAGAAGTCAGGGCACCGCTAGCTCAGTTGCCGTCATGGCAGCAAGTGACTTTGGGCTGGACGGTAACCACATCACTACTAGGCTGGGCTGCGAAAACACCTGTGCGCAGGGCGAACGAGTCACGGTTGATGTTACGGTTCAAGTTGACCTGCCCTTGATTCCTTGGGCAGGGGCACCGACTATGGCTAATATGACCTCTCGGGCCATTAGCTGGGGAGGAAACTACTCATGATCGCTCTGCGCACTGTCAAAGTCTTGACCAGGGCAGCTTTCTGCTCAGGTAAGACCGGGGGCTTAGAAGAGGGGCCTAGGGCACTAGCTCAGTATTTTCCATTTGTCAGAAGCACCAAATCGGAATCTGAGCGGGGGAGTGTTCTCATCTTTATCGTGGGTTTATGCTTGGTTCTGCTCCTGGTGGCCTCGACTGTGGTGGGGGTAAGTTCTGTCTATTTGGAGCGGCATAGACTTCAGTCTTTGGCAGATCAGGCTGCAACGTCGGCGGCTCAGAGGGTTGAAGGGATCTCTGCGGCCTCGGAATCCGAGGCGCTTATCCACCTTAACAGCGCTACTGTCACCAGCACTACTCAAACCTTCCTCACCGAGAGCGGAGCGGCCGGTGATTTTTCTAATCTGGCGCTGAGCCCCGGTACCGGTGTATCGGGTAACAACACAGCTGTGGTGGTTCTCTCCGCAAGTGCCCACCCACCCTTGCTCTCCATTGTTGTACCCGACGGAGTGAATATAACGGTAACTGGTAAAGCGCGGGCAAGAGCTACCCAAGGGCAATAATCTATGAGGACTACTCACAAGGTATACCGGGCTTATGCTCTTTCTTGACCCTCTCCTCTGGTACGCTGGTGCTCACAAGGCACACTAGTCCTAAGCCAGCAACTTGGCTGTGTGACTGTCTGACCTACCCTGATGAATAAGCACCAATAAGTAGTAGACCGGGAGATAAATACCATCTGACCCCGCCGGCAGATATGCAGGATAAATTCATTCTCATATCATGTCTTAGAGAGAGATTATGGTTAAGGAAAATAATCCAATCCCATACAAGCTCAGGCTCAAGGAACTATTTTTCGACTATTTATTGATAGTTACTTACCTAGCCTTACTGTTGGCTGTGGCAATGACAGGCTACCTGCTGGTGTCTGGGGGCTTGCCCAGTAGGGGAGAGCTTGCATCTCAAGTCATCGCCTTTTTGAGCTCGGTTCTCCCGCTGATCCTCATTTTTCCTACCTTGACTATTCCTCAGCTGGCAGCTGTGGTAAGCGAAAAGTCGGATTAAAGCTGGTTTACTGTAAAAAATCATTCAAGGCCAGTCTTATAAGGAACAGCGTGAAAATTTCTACCCTGGCAAGTTGCCCATATGGGCATAATTCACGGAACATATTCAGAATTTGATGCTTTATCAATCATCCTCATGGAGGCCAGCATAATTGGGGCGGCGGTGCTGTTCTTTATGGCCCTGTTCAGAAAAGATAAACGGCATCTGGGAGATTTTCTGGCAAAAACACAAGTTCAAATGGGCGTTGAATAAGCTTTGGCTCACCCTACCTAACAGCAGATAAATTCTAGGAACAGTGATCAAGTTCGGTGGCGGTATGACAGTCAGCTGGGGTTGTGACTTTTGGTATAAGCCTCGTACTACTGAGCCAAAGCAAGGGCAAAGAACCAAAAGCCTAGTTGAACACCCAGACTGGTTAAGGCAATGGAAAAGGAGCCGGAAGGTTCAGAGTAGCTGATAAGAGGTAGCAGCTGATAGGTTTTAGGCTCTGAGAAAGCTAGCCTTTTGCTACAAACTAGCCCCAAACCAAGCGCCCGTTCAGGGTTTCCGATATTGTTAATAGCCATGGCTACTTTAGACTTCTCTGCCCAGATCAAAACCTTGCGCTCAACATACGCCTCCATCGAAGAGGTCAGCGATGTTGAGCACTTGCGTGCAAGCATCGCAGAACTCTCCCAAGCCGCCGGCGCACCCGAACTCTGGGACAACCCAGAAAGCGCCCAAAAAATCACCTCAGCCCTATCCCACAAACAGGCCGAACTCGATAAACTCATCAACCTCAAACAAGCCATTGACGACCTAGAAATCATGGTCGGCCTAGGCCAAGACGAAGAAGACGCCGAAGTCCTGGCCGAAGCCGAAACAGAGCTGCGCGCCATTGAAAAGAAGCTCAAAGAGCTCGAAGTTATCACCCTGCTATCGGGGGAGTACGACCAGCGCGAAGCCGTTATTACAATCCGCGCAGGAGCTGGCGGAGTTGATGCCGCAGACTTCGCTGAAATGCTCATGCGCATGTACCTGCGCTGGGCGGAGAAGAACGGCTTTGAAACAGCAATCATGGATACCTCCTACGCTGAAGAAGCCGGCCTGAAATCAGCGACCTTTGAGGTCAAAGCTCCCTACGCTTTTGGGCGGCTATCGGTTGAGGCAGGAACCCACCGACTGGTTCGTATCTCGCCCTTTAATAGCCAGGGCAAGCGTATGACTTCCTTTGCCGCCGTTGAGGTTATCCCGCTGATTGCCCAGACCGACCACATCGACATCCCTGACTCTGAAATCAAGGTTGATGTGTTCCGGTCATCGGGCCCAGGCGGCCAATCGGTGAACACCACAGACTCGGCTGTGCGCCTGACACACATTCCCACCGGAATCGTGGTCTCTATGCAGAATGAAAAATCACAGCTCCAAAACAGAGCCGCGGCTCTACGGGTGCTGCAGTCCCGCTTGCTCCTGCTCCGCAAAGAGCAAGAAGACGCCCAGAAAAAAGAAATGGCAGGGGATGTGAAAGCAAGCTGGGGCGACCAGATGCGCTCCTATGTGCTCAACCCCTACCAGATGGTCAAAGACCTCCGCACCAGCTACGAAGAAGGCAACCCCAGCGCTGTTTTTGATGGTGCCTTAGACGGTTTTATCGATGCCGGAGTGCGCTGGCGCGCCGGGCAACGACAGACACGAAAGAACGAAGAGTAAGACGTGGCAAAAAAGAAAAAAGTAACCAAAGAAGACCCCAATAACCATACCGTTGCCTCCAACCGCCGGGCCCGCCATAACTACAACATCGTAGAAACTTGGGAAGCTGGCCTAGTGCTCATGGGCACCGAGGTTAAATCTCTACGCGATGGCGGCGCATCAATCACCGACGGCTTTTGCCAGATGTACGGTGATGAGCTGTGGCTTGAAGGCATCCATATTGCCGAGTACGGGCGGGGCTCTTGGACCAATCACGCAGCCCGCCGCCGCCGCAAGCTCCTGCTTCACCGCAGCGAGATTAACAAGATTGCCCAAAAATTGCGCGAGAGCGGCTATACCGTGGTACCCCTCAAACTCTATTTCAGCAAGGGGCGGGCTAAAGTAGAAATAGCTCTAGCCACCGGTAAGCGCGACTACGACAAGCGCCAGGCTCTCAAGGAACGCCAGGATAACCTGGAAGCCCAGCGGGCTATGCGCTATAAAAACCTCGGCTAAAGAAAACATATTGGAGAGAACACCATGACAACCGGAAACAACAACAATTACAACCCCTACGGCCAGTACGGCAACAGCCAAGGCACCAACGGAGCTGACGCTGAACTCAATCAGCAAGCTACCAGCCAGCCCGCAACTGACTATGGTCAGCAAGCCAGCGGGGGGCAAACCTCCTCAGATAGTTATGGCCAAGCTCAGGCCAATGCGCAGGGGGACACCGGCTACGGATCTTCCCAGCCCCAGTACGGTAATACCTCGGCCGCCAACCAGCAGCAGCCCAATTATTCTGCTCCGGGGTATGGCTATTCACAGTACCCTGCCGGTGGCTATCCTACGTACGCTGCTGCTGAGACCAATAAGCCAAAAGGGCTAGCTATCGCCTCTATGGTGCTGGGTATCATCGGCTTTATCTCAGGGTGGGCAGTAATCGGTGGCATTTTTGCTTTGGTGGCTATTGTCTTGGGTATTGTGGCCTTGGTCAAAACCAAGACCGGGGGTGGAGGAAAAGGGTTTGCAATTACCGGTATTGTTACCGGAGCCCTAGGTCTTCTCATCTCTATTCTCATGCTTATTCTTTTTGGGTGGATGTTCGCTGCCATCGGACCAGCTATGGAGAATTGCTCGCAGTACATAGATAATGAGACCCAGCTAGAGCAATGCCTCAATGAACAGCTGGGTCTTGAATTCGACTATTCTAGCGGTGAATATCAGAACTCCTAGCATCTATCGAACCTTTACAGCCAGGTAATACCAGTGATAGTATGAGGACCCTGAGATTGGTGGCCTGTCATCGCTCATATGGGCTGCGGCCCGAGCGAGGAGCGGGAACATCAAACTTGGGGTTCTTTGATAAAAGAATATGGGGATGATCGGTTTCGACGATGTGAGTTGAGATGGATGAAGCGTGCCGAGGATGCAGGGTTATCTCGTAAACGCCCTCTGCAAAAAAATAAGTGCAGAATCTAAGCGCACTGACTTCGCACTCGCTGCCTAATTAACCCAGCGATGCAGTCTGGTAGCCTGAGCCTGCCTTTAGCTCAGCCCCTACCATCAGTTTAAAAGGCCACTGCTGGTAACTCTCTTCGTAGGGGTTGCCGGGACTTTTATACGAATAGGTTAGGCCTTGTAAGTGTTTGCGCAAGCAAGGTAGCCGAAAACACCGATTTCACAAACTGCGCACGGAGAAGACCCGTTGACGCCACATCGGACCGGGGTTCGATTCCCCGCATCTCCACCATTTGTACTACAAGCAAAAAAGTTTGGGTACAGCTGAAGCCCTTGAGCTAGGTTTTATGCTGACAAGCATTTGCCTAGCTTGAGGGCTTTTCTGCCCTGTGCTAGCGCCCCGGTGCTAGATTTTTACCTTCATTTCTAAACTGTCATGATAGCCAGGGTCTCAGCCTAGCTGGCCGCTACAAAAGACCGCTGTCATAAACTGCAGAGCTGATAAGCTAAGTATGCCGGTATAACCAACCCGCGAAAGCGAGAAGCAAGCTGTGACTACTCAGAACCCTGCACCGAACTTGCCCCCTCAGCCGGGAGCAGTAGGGAACCTTCCTCCACAGGTACCGCTTGTGCCCGCTTTCGATATTGTGACCCCCGGCGAACCCCAAGAGTTTTTGGTACCACCCCAATTCCGTAAGCCCTACGGTGCTCTCGTCCGGGACAAGAGAGGCAAAGGCTACTACCTTGCGGTGATGTCTTTTTCTGCTGCCGTTACCAGCTATCTGGTTGTTTTCCTTGCCGGGATCCTGGCTCTTGCTGCCCTGATTCCGGCTGTGGGCGCTATCGTCCTGGGGATCCAGGCCCTGCGGTCTAAATCCCGCTCACCCCAGACGCAGTTAGCGGGCCAGACCTCCGGTTTTGCATGGGGCGGTATCGCCCTGGGTGCTCTTTGCCTGCCACTTACCGTGGGCATGTTCCTGCTTAATTCCTGGTTCCTGAGCTCAGCTGAGGCCGCTAACTGTGAATACATCTACCGAGGCGACGAAGCAGCTATCCAGCGTTGTATAGAAGCTAACACCTATTAGAGGTTAAGCCATCTTGACAAGGGCCTGCGCGGTCCATTGCCCCAGGGGCGCTAGGGAAAAGATTTGAGCCTGTGTGATAGAACTCATTCGGGTTAGTATAGGAGATAAGCTGGCCCTATGACAGCGGGGCTAGAAGCTGACATGTACCCACCAGGAGCGCCCCATGACTACCAGCAGTGGCTTTACCCCTCTTGACCCTGAGCACCCTACCACCGATGAGATCCCCTTCATCTACCCGGCACACTGGGAAGCGGATGTGGTGTTGCGGGACGGTGCCACAGCTAACCTCCGGCCCGTGCTACCCACAGACCGTGATGCCCTTGAGAAGATGTACGCAGGGCAGTCTGAGCGTACCATCTACCTTCGCTTCTTTACCCATAAGCCCAAACTCAGCGACAAAGAACTTACCCGCTTCACCACGGTAGATCACAATAACCGGGTCGCTTTTGTGATGATGCTGGGCGAGGAGATGATAGGGATCGGGCGGTACGACCGCACCAACGACCCAGCTGAGGCTGAAGTTGCCTTTATGATTTCCGACGCTCACCAAGGCCGGGGGATCGGGTCAATCCTCTTGGAACACCTGGCCGCTGCGGCCCACGAACGCGGGATTGATAGGTTCAGCGCGGAGGTCTTGCCACAAAACCGTAAGATGCTTAACGTCTTTACGGATGCTGGTTACGAGATTACCCGCGAGTTTGAAGATGGCCTGGTCATGGTTCACTTCAATATTGACCCCACAGACCGTTCAAGAGGTGTCATGGAAGCCCGTGAACACCGTGCAGAAGCCAAATCCATTGCTGAGCTTTTAGCACCCCAAGTTCTTGCTGTTGTGGGTTCTGCCGATAACTGGGAAAGAACCGGGCACAAAGTTCTTAAGACGCTGGTCAAAGGGGGCTTCAAGGGCAAAATTTACGGGGTCAACGAAGCCGCACACCCCGCCGGAGATATCCCTGTTCTGGAGAGCATCACCCAGGTACCTGAGCACGTGGACCTAGCCATTATTGCTGTGCCCATCAAAGATGTGCCGACCGTAGTTGAGGCCTGTGGCCAGGCAGGAGCCAGGGGCGTTCTCATCTACACTACTGGCTATGCAGATGATGGCGTGCGTGGCCGTGCCCGCCAAAAAGCCCTGGTCAAACTGGCTAGGAGCCACGGGATGCGGGTTATTGGGCCTGCTTCATTTGGCCTGCTCAACAACAACCCCGCTGTTCAGCTAGATGCCACTATCAGTTCACAAGATCCTGGCCCGGGGAGCCTGGGGCTCTTTAGCCAGTCCTCAGCTATCGGTGCCGTTCTTTCTAACTCCGCAGTGCGGCGAAACATCGGTGTCTCGTCACTGATTTCTGCAGGCAACCGGGCAGATGTTTCTGGCAATGACATTATGCAGTACTGGGAAGATGACGACGCCACCGGCGTATGTGCGCTCTACCTTGAATCCATTGGCAACCCCCGAAAGTTCTCGCGTATTGCCCGAAGGCTCTCACGGGCCAAGCCGGTTGTGCTGGCCAAAAATGCGGTAACCGGCCAGCAACTGCCGCCCGGTCACTCCGGACGCACCGCCATAACACCACCCTCCGCCTTGGACTCTATGTTCAAGCAGGCCGGTGTTATCCGCGCTGAAACCATTGAGCGGGCGCTCGACGTCACCCAGATTCTGGTCTCTCAGCCTTTACCTGCTGGCAGGCGGCTAGCTATTCTTTCGAATGCCTCAGCCCTGGGGCAGATTGTCGCTGACCGGGCCGAAGAGCTGCGTATCGAGGTTACTCTCACCGAAACTATGCTCAGGCTAACCGATGAGGCAGAGGATGGCCTTGAGATTTTGGAGGCCGTGGCAACCAGCGCCCTTGAATCTGCTGAGGTTGATGCTGTCATCGGTGTGTTTATTACGGGTGAATCAATTGACCCGCAGGACGTGGCGAGAGTACTTCATCGGGCAGGTCAGCAGAGCGGTAAACCTATCCTGGCTTCTTTCCCTGGAGCACTGAGCGATCAATCGACGCTACGCGGCATTTGGAGTGAAACAGCCCACAGCCAAGAGCAAGAGTCCGAAGGGGAGGGTACCGCCTGCCTGCAGGAAGGGCTTGCCTGCTTTGAATCACCGGGTGAATCAATTCTGGCGCTCGGTGCGGTTATGGATTATGTGGAATGGCGAGATAAAGAAACCGGTGCTCTGGCGGTGCCCGAAGGTATCAGCCCCAAAGCCGCCGCCGCAGATATTGCCACCCACCTACAAGCTGAAGCTGGGGCAGGCAGCTCCGGACCGGTAACACTTGATGACCTTGCTGCTACCCGTTTACTCGGGCACTACGGGATTAGCGTTCTTCCGGAATACCGCTTTGATACCCCAGAGCAAGCAATTGCTGCTGCGGCCCAAGCCGGCGGCTACCCCGTAGTCCTCAAAACAACCGATAGCTTCCTGCGCCACCGGATTGACCTGGGAGGGGTAAGACTCGGCATAGAAAGCGACGAAGACCTGGTAAGCGAAATCGCCCAGATGCACAGAACACTTGAACCCTACGGACATTTTGACCTAGCCCTCCAAAAGCAGGTACCCGCAGGCCAAACTGCCGTCCTCAAAGCTGTGGAAGACCCGCTGATTGGCCCGGTTGTTTCTTTTGGTATGGCTGGTGATGCCACCGCCCTTCTCGATGACTGGGCCCACCGTATCCCGCCTTTGACCGAGCGGGACGTCTACAAGATGGTTCGATCGCCCAAAGCCGCCAGTAAGCTATTTGACCCCGAGAACAGGCACACCGCGAGAACCGACTTGCTAGAGGACCTATGCGCACGGGTAGCGCTACTCAAAGACAACCACCCAGAAATTGCGCACCTGGAACTCAACCCAATTCTGCTGTCACCCGATACGATGACGGTAGTGGGTGCCAGCATACAGCTTGCCCAGTCTGCCCAGCGTACCGACTCAGTACGGCGTGCCATGAGTAGCTAAAAACGGTCAGCCCTCCGACGACTGTATAGCTGGCATACCCTAGAATAGGGGGAGCAGGAACTAGGCTCACTGGAATAAGGACCACCGTGAATGATATGAGGGGTGCAACCGCGCTCACCCAAGATATTCAGAAGGCAGGGTTTTACCCCGAGCTTGTACTCGATACTGTTTCTGAAGCACTTGACGGACTAGAACCTACCGCCCACCTGGTGCAGGTGGAAACCCACTTCGATCAGAACGAAGTCCACCGGCATATTACGGTCTTAGTGGTTGCGGGGGAGCACCTACTTGTTGCGCATCTTGATGATCAAAACCTCGATGATGAGGGGCAACAGGTACTCGCCCACGTTTCGGTTGAGACCCTTCACATCAGCAAACTGACCACCTTGACGGTCAGCTACAGCTACCCCCAGCCCCAAGACTATGCACCTGGGCACCCTGTCTCGGAGGTATCACTCTTAATTGCATGGACGGGGTCGCACAGGCTGGATATCCAACCCGCCGAATGCGCCGAGCCGAGCTGCGACGCTAACCACGGCTACACAGGTTTAGTGCCTCGAGAAGATATGCTCATCCGCATCAGCACTTCAGCAGATGGGGCAGAAGCCACCGAAAAGGCTCGGCGCTTCGCGCGTACCCTGCGTTCAGCCCACCTGAACCTGGGAAGGGGGCGCTAAGGTGAAAGATTTTTGCGGCTATGAGTTACCCCCCACACCGGGCTACAAAAGCCACAACGTGGGTGACCTCTTCGAATCATGCGGCAGCCTCACAGGCCAGGGCTCCTTCCAACCTGATGACCACCCCCTCTACGGTCCGGGACGTCATGACTTATTGGGCCTTGCTGACCGCCTCAAAGCTGCAGGGGCAGACCCAAACCGTTACCGGAGCGTCTGCCTGGTTATGGTTGATGGGTTGGGGCAATCCCTGCTGAACCGGTATGGTTCTTACGCCCCCTTCCTTAAAAGTGCTAGGCAACTTGGGCCTCTTCACTCAGCGGTTCCCTCAACAACGGTGGCTTCGCTGACCAGCTTAGGCACCGCATGCCCACCTGGCTACCACGGTATGGCAGGCTATGAGGTCAAGAACCCCGCAAGCGGAAGGGTGATGAACCAGCTTTCTGGCTGGGATAAAGCTGTTTCACCCCGCGACTGGCAACCCTATCCCACAGTTTTTGAGCGCTACCAGAACCACCTTGACGTTGCTACGGTATCACTCAGCAAATACGCCGGATCGGGCCTGAGTGAGGCGGGGCTACGCGGTGGGCGCTTTGTGCATGCCGCCGGTTACGCGGCCCGCACCACCCTAGCGGCAAGCCTGCTGAACTCTCGCAAGCCGTCCTTAGTCTACCTCTACTGGGGAGAAATTGACCAGGCAGGCCACAAATACGGTACAGACTCTACCCAATGGCTTGAACAGCTTGAAGAGCTGAATCTAGCACTCAAATCCTTAGCCCGCCGCCTGCCACCCCACGTCCTGCTCTTACTCACAGCAGATCACGGCATGGTTGATATAGCACCAGAAGCGCGCATCGATTACTCGGGGGACAGCCAGCTCCTTGAGAATATTGAACTGACGGCGGGGGAGCCTCGTATGGTTCAGCTCTATCTCAAAGATAAGAGCCCAGCTGCAATCCAAGATACACTCGGGCGTTGGGGGGAATCTTGGGGAGAAAAAGCCTGGGTGGTTGAGACAGAAGAGATGTTCCAAGCCGGTTACTTTGGTGAGACTATCAGCGACACCGCGCGGGCACGTATTGGGGATATTGTGGTAGCAGCCCGGGAGCCCATTGCTCTCTACGATATGCGGCACTATAAGCCACACGCCCTGCAGATGGTAGGGCAACACGGGTCACTTACAGCAGAGGAAACACAGGTGCCTCTGCTTATGCTCCCCACCGGCTAAAGCTCCTACCAGAGCACAGTAAAGCCCCGTCCACCCCTAGCGAGAGGACGGGGCTTAATTCTTTTGGCTTTACACACTAAGGACTAGCAATCACAGTAGGTTCTTCCAAAGACGCCGCTGCAGTGGGGGCTTCAATAGGTGCGGTGGAGGGAGGCGGTAGCGGTGTCTCATCAATGACCTTGCCAGCGTCTGGGCCCGGCACCGTGGTCTCGATGGGGCGTTTGGGCTCATCGATAGGCGAAGCGTCGGCCGGAGGAGTAATCTCCGCTGGATCACTGGGGGACTCAGTAGGCTCTAAGGTAGCCTCTTCCGCCTCGGTGGGAGCTGGCTCAAGCGTAACAGGGGGTTCAGGCGCGGTCTCCTGCACTGTAGCCTCGGCTACAGGATCGGTGGTTGCGTACTGGACGGTACCGGGAGGGACAGCGTTTTCCTGAGCTTGCTGCTCAGTGACGGTTGGTTCCTGAGTATTAAAACTGGGGGTCGGTGCCGGGTAAGTACTGGTAGGAGTTGCGGGTGCCGAGGTCGTGGGGCTGTCACCGCTGGGAGCAACCGAGGTGCCTGAAGCCGGCTGCGAGCTGCTACCCTGGCCTGGCAACAGCAAAGCAAAAGCAAGGACCGCGGCGGCAGCGGTGAGAACCGCAGAACCTACAAAGAAAACCTTGGAACCAAGCTTTCGCTGAGCGGGCTCCTGAATCAGAGGACCCACCGGGGCTAAACGGTCCCGCTCGGCGGCAAAGGCAAGCTTCTGCTGTTCCTTCTCAGCCTGCTCAAGGGCCGCTGCGCGCTCAGCAGAGCGGTCAGCACGGCGCTCGCGCCGGGTTAGCTTCTCGAACTCATCACCGTTCTTCATGAGGCCGAGGGCCAGTGAGTCGTCTTCAATATCAATTTCTGTACGCTGTGAGCCGCTGTCGGCCGTGACGTATTCGTAGCCATTGGCTAGGGTCAAGACATCAGTAGCGTCACCCGATGCAGCTGGCGGCTCAGGATCAAGACTCGGGGTAGTCTCACCAGGGTTTTCGACCTTGGGCAGAGGTTCGGTGATGCTATCGGGCTCACCGGCAGTGCTGGAATCTTTAGGATATGAGTTAGGCAAATTTTCCTCATCAAATATTTATGCCCCACCGAGCGCCTAAGTTGGGGTATGGGTGGCGTCGGGCGAACTCTGGGTACGGGTGTCTGTCTAAGTCTACGTTGTCTTACGGGTTTTTGGGGCAGTGGCGCTTGTAACCCTTCACGAGCCATGCCGGGGTGGGAAACTATAAGTCAGCACAAAAAAGTCCTTGTGCCCTGATATTTAGGGCACAAGGACCGTGCAAGATAAGGGTGACCTGGGCTAGCGGCGCTGGTTGCCGAAGATAATGTCATCCCAGCTTGGAACGCTGGTCCTCTTACCGCGTGCAGGCTTAGCCTTAGGGCCAGAAGCTGCATCGCTTTCATCGCTTGATTGCTCCGAACCTTCAGGGAGCGCCTGAGGGTCATCGCTTACTGCCTGAGAAGCATGGTCGGTATCTTCTGAATCAGCATTAGATTGGTGCTCGGAGGTAGCGCTCAGATCCGCCTCAGCCGATTGTTCTTCAGCAGCTGTATCCTGCTCCAAAGCTTCAAGATTCTCCTGCCCGTTTTCTTCTGGGGCACCGTTTTGAGGCTCAGCCACAGACTCATCTGCTATAGAAACTGCAGTGTGGTCTTTAGGTACCTTAGTTTCAGCGGCTTCCTGGGTATCGGGGGCAGGCAGGTCATGGAGCTCACCTACCGACTGAGAACCGCGTCGGGCTCGCTCCAACAAGTCTGCCAGCTTGCGCTCACTGGCTGGGTCAAAGGAACGGACACCACGGCGCGACGATAGCTCGTCAAGGAGCTCGTTCTGCTCCTTGTTCTGGGGCACACGAACAGAGGTGACCTTAGGAGGTGCTACCTGAACACCCAAACCGGGAGCCTTCTTCTCGTCTTCCTGAGCTGTAGTAGCGTCCGGTGCCTGAGGTGAAGAAGGGGTGAGTCCGGGAATGGGGGAGTCGTGCGAGTGGTCACGGCCCATGAGGAAGTAAGCGGCCTCGTTGGAGGCATAGATACTCTGGTTAGCAGGGTTAAAGTTCCAGCGTGCCGGGAACATAACGGCCCTCGGAAGCTCAGGCAAAATATCATCGCTGAGTGAAATATCGAGGGAGACAGTCCACTGACCTGATTCCTGCTGCCAGGTGGACCAATCCATGGGTGCTTCTTCAAAGCCAAAGCGTGCCGAGACTTCTTCAATGTGCTGGTTAAGGCTCTGAGCGTTCTTGCCCTGGCCCGGAGCCGGCGAAATCATGACAGAGCGGGCTGTATGAATGATATTGGCACGTTCAGCCACAATAGGCCACTCGTAACGACGAACCCTGTTAGGTTCCCATCCTGATTCTGCGGCGATTTCTTCGACCGTTGCACCCTGGCGGAAACGGGTCTGAATCTCTCGGGGTCCGAAGGTGCCCTTGCTGCCCCCTCGGAGGGGATTAATACGGCGGGCGCGGGCAATGCTCTGGCGTAGGTTCTGATCAATAGGCAACAGATAGGTTTTGCCATCTGCTGATTCGAGGACCAGATTTTCTCCATCGTCGTGGATGCCAGTTAGGCGCAGTTCGGGCACTACACGGTCTCCTTTATGGGCAACTGGCGTTACCAGAGGGGTAACGCGCTTCTTCAATCTTTACACTTACTTGAAAGATTACCGTCTCAAGCTGTGCTTGAGGCAGAAAGTGGCCTTTCATGGGGCGGAAGATTGAAAAAACAGCCATATCTCAGGATTATTCTCTTAATCTCAAGCACAACTTGAGATGCCCTGAATGATGCGCCTGGCGCTTCTAGCCAGTTTGTGACTCGCTGTGCCAGAACATGAACGTTCTACTTGCAATCTGAGAACTAATGGTGAACAATTCTACCCGTCACCTCATCAACTCTGAGGGCCTATGGGATTTGCCTAGACCGGCGCTAACGGAGTGACCCAACGAGGTGCAGGTACCTCACCGACCCTGGGGTATCTACCCTTCGCACAGTTTACGGAGAAAATATGGCAACCGATTACGATGCACCTCGCAAGCAGGATGAAGACAGCAAAGACCAGTCTTTTGAGGAATTGCGATCACGCCCCTCAGAAATGCAGTCAGGCGCTGTTGATGAGGATGAGAACGCAGCAGCCGAAAGTTTTGAGCTCCCCGGCGCTGACCTCTCTAACGAGGAACTGAACGTGGTAGTTCTGCCCGCGCAGGAGGACGAGTTCACCTGCGGCTCCTGCTTCCTGGTGCGTCACCGTTCGCAGATTGCCCGCGAAGAGGGCGATTTCAAGTTCTGCATCGAATGCGAGAGCTAACCCTTAGCCTAAGAACGAGTAACTAAAGAGCCGAATGCGCTGATTGCATCCGGCTCTTTCTGTATCTATTGACCTAGAAAGGTTAGTGCCTTGCATAACCCCAGACAAGCGCAGCTGAGCGCTTATGATGCGTCTTGGTCAGCGGCTAGGCCCTGGTTCAGGATTTCTGCAATTTTTTCGGGGTGACGGCTTGAAGCGATCCAGTAGGGGGTGGGGTCAGCAGGATCGGTAATTTCCACCCGGATGACGGAAGTAATCCAGCCCCTGAAGCACATGTAGGCGCGGCCATCAAGCGCAGGGCCAGTGGCAACTCGCGCGTCTTCACCTCTGAAAGCCTCAGCGCGTCCTACAAATTCGCGTTCAATACGGGCACGACCAAAGCGAACAGCCGACTCAGTAATTTCTAGAGTTGGCGAGGTCCCATAGAGTAGGGCACCTACCGACAGGGCAACAATGATACCCGCTACAATACCGGCGGCGATATTGATGGGAGCGCCCACCAGGAAGGAAGCAAGGCCAGCTCCTAGGCATCCCAGCCAGAGACCTACCCCGGGAGCAAGACGTTCTTTATAAAGCACGGTAGCGGGGCTAGCAGACATGGTTTCCTTTGCTAAATATTCGGTGGGGAGTCACCTATCCTGATGAATAAGTGCCGTTCACAAGTCTACGAGATAGAAGAGGAACTTGGGCTGATGTGCCTTTTTCAACCTGAAACCGGTCAAACCAATTTCTTGGTCAGTTAAGTCCTTGATCTCTGGGGAGAATCACTTTTAGCTCTATGCCGGGTACAGTATAGGGGTGATGAATCAGATACATGTTGAAATCAAGATGCTCGATGAAGGGCTTGAGCCACCAGCCTATGCGCAGCCGGGAGATGCCGGAGCAGACCTGCGTTCGCGCATTGACCTGACCCTTGCCCCTGGGGAACGCGCCCTGGTCCCTACCGGTGTGGCTATCGCCCTGCCCGAGGGATATGTAGGGCTAGTGCACCCTCGCTCAGGGCTGGCTGCTAAGCACGGAATCACCATTGTGAATGCGCCCGGCACAGTCGATTCAGGGTACCGGGGTGAGCTGATGGTAAGCCTGCTCAACACCGACCGTGAGAAGAGCTTTGCGGTTAAGCGTGGTGACCGTATTGCCCAGCTGGTCATCCAGCGTTTTGAGACAGCCATCTTCAGCCTGGTTGATGAGCTTGATGAAACTGAACGCGGTTCTTCGGGCTTTGGCTCAACCGGCGTACAGTAGTTATCAGTAAAACTTTTACCCAGGAGAGTCAATGTTTGGTTTTGGCAAGAAAAAGCAGGAAGAAGTCGCGAGGGCAGATACCGAGAAGGTAGAAGAGCCTGAGAACCCTTCACCCGAGCAGGAGGCTGCACTCGACGAGTCAGCTGACAAGGCTACCGGCCCGACGAGTGACGATACCCCTGTTGTTTTTAGCCGTGAGGACGGCCCCTGGGATATCTCCGAAAAGTCTACTGGCCATCAGTATATTGACTTAGGTGGCCTGTTCATCAAGAGCAACCCCGGTTTGAACCTGCGACTTGAAGCAGATACAAAATCTCAGCAGGTGATCGCGGTGACCCTGCAGATGGGCGAAGGCTCACTCCAGGTCCAGGCATTCGCTGCCCCCAAGAGTCGCGGTATTTGGGAGGATATCCGTCATGAGCTCTCCGAGAGTGTTCGGCAACAGGGCGGCCAGGTAGAATTTTCCGACGGTGCTTTTGGGCGTCAGCTCATCACACGTGTACCTGCCGAACTGCCCGACGGTCGCAAGGGCTTTAGAATTGCCCGCTTTGTAGGCATCGATGGCCCCCGCTGGTTTGTTCGCGGTGTTTTCTCAGGTAAGGCTGTACTTCCTGGGCAGGACGCTAGCGCGCTTGAAGAAGTGCTCCGGAATATTGTTGTTAACCGTGGCTCCAAACCCATGGCTCCCCGCGACCTGCTCCCCATGCGCGTTCCCCAGAATATTCAGGAAGCCGCAGCCCAACAGCAGGCGGCTGCCCATGAAGGGGACTCATCTAAGCCTTCATTGGAAGTTCCCCGCCGCGGCCCTGAAATCACCGAGATCGGTTAAGCACTGTGGGCGAGACTGAACACCAGGGCACGGTGACCCGTCTTGAAGACTACCCGGAGCGGTTCAGAGCACGCGTTGCTGGCCGGGTAGAACTTGTTCGCATATCCCATGCCGGGATGAGCCCCCGGTTTGAGGTGACGCTAGGCGTTGAACGTTCTAGGCCGCTTCCTCCGGCAAAAACACACCCTATGACGGGTATGCCCATTGCAGAAACCGGTGAAGACCTGGATGACACTGCCGATGTCAGCACCACAGAGGATACCCCAACCGGTGAGATTTCGGTGCTGGATGCCGAAACAGGCTTTACTAGTCGTTTTAGTGTGACTAAGGCTGTTTCACGTGTCCTTTTTCCTGATTTTCCACCGCTGAAACCGGGGGTGAGGCTGACCCTGATTTGGCTGGGCCAGCACCAGGTCCCGGGTATCGAAGCGGGCGGCTATCTGCGGGTCTCCGGCATGCTTAGCACCAGAGAAGATACACCCACCATGTATAACCCTCGCTACGAGATTGTGCCCAACATGTAGGGCAAGTCCCCAAGCCAAAGGCCCCCGCTCTGTCAGAGAGCGGGGGCCTTACTGGTAAGAGAAATGCCTCTAGCTGAAGAGGGCACGGATGTCGTCCTCACCGGCAGGGGTGGTCACAAAGAAGAGCTCGTCACCTGCTTCTAGGACATCATCGCCGCTGGGCGCTATGGGGGAACCATCGCGGAGAATAGCGGTCAGGGTGGCTTCGTAGGGCCACTGCACGTTGTTAACGGTGTGCCCGATAATGGGATGATTGGCAGGTACGGTGTATTCGACCAGGGTGGCACTGCCTGATTTGAGGGTCAGCAGGCGGATCACGTCACCAACCTCTACGGCCTCTTCTACTAGGGCGGTCATCAGACGCGGGGTGGATACCGCAACATCCACACCCCAGGAATCGTCAAAAAGCCACTCATTCTTGGGGTTATTGACGCGGGCTACGGTACGGGGAACCCCGAATTCACTGCGAACAAGTAGAGAAACTACCAGGTTAGTTTTATCGTCGCCAGAAGCCGCGACCACTACGTCGGCGTTCTCTGGCTTGGCCTGACGCAGAACCGATAGCTCACAGGCATCACCGATAACCCAGTGGGCGTGCTGAATATCGCTCCGGCTAATGGCCTCGGGCTTAATATCGATAACAGTAACCGAGTGCCCGTGCGAAAGAAGTTCTCGGGCGCTCGATGAACCTACGGAACCTGCACCAATAACTATTACTTCCACTGCAGATCACCTTCGCTGTCTTGGGCAGGGGGTTCGCTTAAGATCCTCACGATATCGTTGATGTCTTCGGTGCGCATCATAGCGTGCAGAGTGTCACCCTGCTGGTAGGAGCTTTCTGGGGTGGGAAGCATACCCTCCCCAAAGCGGGTAATGTAGGCCATTCGCACGCCAGCTGCTTGTTCAATCTCGGTAATGGCATGACCAGCCCAGGCCTCGTGGAGCTGGAGCTCACCCAGCATGAGGCGGCCTGAGGCTTCACGGAAGTCACCAGCCATAGCCTGCTCCGGCAAGATACGGCGGAGCACCTGATCAGTGGACCACCGAACAGCTGCCACCGTGGGAACACCTAGACGCTGATAAAACTCTGCACGGTTGGGGTCATAGATGCGGGCAACAACGTGCCGAACGCCGAAGGTCTCACGAGCCACACGCGAGGCAATGATATTGGAGTTATCTCCAGAGGACACAGCCGCAAAAGCGTAGGCATGTTCAATTCCAGCTCGCTTGAGGGTTTCTCGATCAAAGCCGACACCGGTAACTTTCTTGCCCGCAAAATCTTTGCGCAGGCGGCGGAAAGAGCGGTCGTCTTGGTCGATAACAGCCACCGAGTGACCGGCGTCTTCCAAAGTATGGGCTAGCATGACTCCAACACGCCCCGCGCCCATAATTACAAAATGGGGCACACCGCACCTCATCACATCGTATAGGGAACACAAACTGGCTCCGCCACATGCCGAAGCCTCACCCTAGTCTACGCCCCTCAGAGCACCGAACCCATGGGCTAAGGGCTGTTCGCGGGCAATCGAGCTACTGTGTGCACAGAAAATGTGGTGTGTACGGCTGTTCTTTGAGGCGCCAAACGACTACGGTTACTACCTGTGAAGAATATTCGGAGTGTGTTCAGCCACCTAGTGCTTGGTGCGCCCGTCACCAGTAGACACGCAAAAAAAGGCAATCTGCCTAAGCGCCGTGCCCTGCCGCTCTTTGGTGCAGATGGGCTGTCGTCTGTTGCTTACGCACCCGATGAAATCTTGCTCACTCTGCTCATTGCCGGTCACGGTGCCCTCGTCTACTCACCCTTTGTGGGACTGGGAATTGCTCTGATCCTCCTGATCGTGGTGGGAACCTACCGGTACAACATCAATAGGGTAGGGGAGAAAGGCGACTTTGCCCTGGTTCACCAGAATTTGGGAACTGGTGCGGCAATGCTTCTGGGCGCGGCCCTCATGGTGGACTTTATCCTCACGGTCGCGGTATCTCTCTCATCGGCAGCCCAATACCTCGAGTCCATCACCCCCGCAATTCTGGGGCACCAAAGGCTTATTGCCTGCTCACTCATTGCGCTAGTAACCCTTCTGTGCTTGCGCGGGCTTAAATTTATGCTGGGAATCTCGCACCTCCCCTCCTATTTCTTCTTGATTCTTCTGACCGGCCTTATTGCTTGCGGCATCATTGCCGATAGCTCAGGTGACTTGGGCCTAGCTTCCTCAGCCTCCTACCGGCTAGTTAGCGATAAGGACGCAATGAACACTCTTACGACCCAAACCGGTATGGGGCTACTGCTGCTCCGGGCTTTTGCCTCCGGCTCTGTGGCTCTTACCGGTGTTAACACCATCAGCAACGCGGTGAACGCTTTTGCACCGCCACGCCAGCGCAATGCCGCAACCAGCTTGATGATTGTCGGTGGGCTTTCAGCGGTCTCTCTGCTGGGGGTGCTCTATCTAGCCCAAAAAACAGGTGTAGTTTTTGCGATTGACCCCAACCTCCTGATAATTGACGGTCAACCAGCAGGGGACGATTTCCACCAGGTCCCTGTTCTGCTCCAGATTACCCAAGCAATTTTTGCCCACCAGCTGGCAAGCGTCCTGATGGGTATTGCAACGGTAGGGGTCTTGATTGTGGCCGCTATGACAGCCTTTACCGGCTTCCCCATGCTGGCAACAACTATCGCAGCCAAACAGTACCTACCGGTGCAACTTTCAGCTCGCAGTTCCAGCTCGCTTTACGCCAACGGTGTGCTTGCCCTAGGCCTTAGCGCTATGTTCCTGGTAGCGGTGGTCGGGCCCGATGTCCACACGCTTGTACAGATGTACATCGTAGGTGTCTTTACTGCCATGACACTGACCCAGTACGCTGTGCTACGGAACAGGTGGAAAGCCCAACGTATCACCCTGGACCGTAAAAAACGACAGCATATCTGGCGGGATATAGCTATCACAGCAATTGGCGCTAGCGCATCTGTCATCGTTCTTACCGTCATTATCCTGACTAAATTCACGCACGGAGCCTGGGTTACCACCCTTCTCATACTTTTCTTGACTTGGACTATGAGCAAAATCAACAAACACTACACGCGTATCGACCAGCAACTAGACCTGGACGGTAACCTCCAAGAACTAGCGCGTGACTGCGCCCTACCATCCCGCGTCCACGCCCTGGTGTATGTTGAGCGGGTACGCAAGCCCGTTTTGCGGGCTCTGGCCTATGCACGGGCCTCGCGCCCGTCGTCTGTTGAAGCTCTGCTCGTCAACGTTGATGAGGCCCGAACCCGCGAAAACATCGATACCTGGAACGCTCTGCAACTACCGGTTAACCTGACCGTTCTTGATTCGCCCTACCGCGATCCCGTAGCAAGTGTGCTCGACTACATCCATCATCGGAGGCAAAAATCACCCCGCGATGTTGTGGTGATTTACCTGCCTGAATATGTGGTGGCACACCGCTGGCAAAGGTTCCTGCACCGCCGAACAGCTCACAAACTCAGGGGTCGGCTACGCCATGAGCCCGGAGTAGTGGTAGCGTCAGTCCCATGGCAACTCGAACAATAAATGACTGAGCCTGCCTTCCCCTTTTCTGGCTTACTGGCCACCTGCCATGAGCCCTATTCCTGATACGAGAACATATGAACACGCAAAATCCCACCACAGACACCGCCAGCTTCGACATAGGTAGCCTCGTGCAGGTAACACCCGAGCGGCCGGCACACGGCGGTGCCATGGTGGCTAGAGTTGGTGAGCGTGTTGTCTTTGTGCGCCACGCGGTTGTAGGCGAGACCGCGCTGGCGCGGATTACCGGGCGCGGTCCCAAGGGGCGGTACTTCTTCGCTGATGTTATCGCTGTTGACCAGCCCTCACCCCACCGCCGCCCCCACCCCTGGGAACCAGCCGATGCGCTCGCCCAGGAGAACCCTCTGGGAGGAATGGAATACGGGCACCTGCTACCCGCTACCCAGCGAGACTACAAGCGCCAGGTACTGGCTGAACAGCTGGTACGATTGGGCGGTCTTTCGGCTGAGCATCCACTCATCACCCAGCTTCAGGTGCAGGAGTTACCCCTTGAGGGTGAGGGCCCAGCAGACCTCGGTTGGCGGACCCGCGTTCACTACACCGTTGAAGGGGAGAGCGGGAAAATCGCCATGTTTAGGCACTCGTCCTCCGAACCTGTCCCCCTTGAGAGTTTCCCCCTGGCCGATATGCGTCTGCAAGAGCTTGAGCTTCACAAGCTCACCCTGGAGGGCCTTGCTCGGCTCGATGCAGCAGTTTCCGCCAGCAACATGGTGACCCTGGTTTTCTGGGTATCTGCTCAGACAAGACCTACCGACGTCGCCCCTGCAATCGAAGACCAGTGTCGCAAGCTGTGGGGCTCGCTGGAAGACCGCCAAATTACTCTCATCTTCCGCCCCGAAAAGCAGGGTGGACGCAAACGCGGCACCAAGCCCCAGGAGGTAGTTCTGGGTGCTGGGAACACCGAGCTGCTTGAAACGGCAACTGTCTATGCCCAAGATTTCTATTGGCTGGTTGATGCCACCGGCTTCTGGCAGATTCACCGTTCTGCCCCCGAGGTACTGGGGAATGCGGTACTTGAAGCTACCAAGCTGAAAAAGGGCATGACAGTCTACGACCTCTACGCAGGAGCTGGCCTCTTCACCGCCCTAGCGGCTGATGCGGTAGGGGATAAGGGCACGGTTCTTTCAGTAGAAGGGTCAGCTACCACTCACCGTAACGCCCGCACCAACTTTGCTGCCCAAGGTCCCTCCCGAACCCACCGATCAGAACGTACCAGTGTGCGACTTGAACGCGGTGACGTCTCAGCCGTCTTGGGCAAGCTCGGCCCTCAGGCGCTGGCCGGACGTTTTCCCACACCCGATCTTGTCATCTGCGACCCCTCCCGCGAGGGCGCAGGTAAAAAGGTCATGGAGCAGGTGAACGAGCTCAACCCCGCCACCATTGTTTATGTGGCCTGTGATCCTGCTGCTTTGGGGCGAGACACCGGCTATCTAGGCCAGGCTGGGTGGCAGCTGGCCTCTGTGCAAGGGTTCGATATGTACCCCAACACCCACCATGTGGAAGCTCTTGCTGTCTTTACTCGCAAGTAAACTTATGGCGGGTATGTATCTCACCTTTTGAAGATAAGAAGATACATACCCGCCATAGGTACTTGGCTGGGGTGCGATACTGGTTCTCAAGGGATTGATCCACTTTCAGGCCAGCAAAATAAGCAGCTTCATGGGAACTTATCTGATTCTGCTTGTGGAACCTTACCTGAGGCGCTCGGTCTGGTCGTCCCACTCTCTAGCTACCTCGCGCAGAGCATCTTCTTTCTGACGGGCATGATGGCCGCAGAAGAGAAGGTCGTTGCCCGATGCCAGTACTACTCGCACATAAGCCTGGGCACCGCAAGCATCGCAACGGTCGGCAGTGGTGAGTTCACGGGCTTCAAGAGTAGTAGCCATCGATAGCTCCTTTTCAATATAAGTTGGTTTACTTCCCATACAACCACTTTCGGTGCCTTAAAGCTTGTCCTTT
The DNA here is from genome assembly GCF_048513535.1 of Rothia sp. CCM 9416. Classification (NCBI taxonomy): domain Bacteria; kingdom Bacillati; phylum Actinomycetota; class Actinomycetes; order Micrococcales; family Micrococcaceae; genus Rothia; species Rothia sp. CCM 9416. The sequence goes on from NZ_JBLXXR010000015.1 coordinate 28,414, forward strand.
CGCCCACAGCACTTAAACGACACCCGCCCCGAAGCCAGCCCGCCCCTACCTGGGCGTGTACTAAACTAAATAGGCACGCCCCACCCGTAATCCCAGGAGAGTTCCGTGGCCGCAAACACCTATACCGCGCGCAACCTATCTGTGCTCGAAGGCCTTGAAGCTGTTCGTAAGCGCCCCGGCATGTACATTGGCTCTACCGATTCCCGTGGCCTGATGCACTGTCTCTGGGAGATTATCGATAACTCTGTAGACGAGGCACTAGCCGGGTATGGCCAGTCAATTCAGGTTGTTCTCTACAAGGACGGTTCCGTTGAAGTGCAGGACGATGGGCGTGGTGTACCCACCGATATAGAACCCCGCACGGGCCTATCTGGCCTTGAGGTGGTCTATACCAAGCTCCACGCTGGCGGTAAGTTCGGTGGTGGTTCCTATACTGCATCGGGGGGCTTGCACGGTGTTGGTGCATCGGTGGTCAACGCGCTGTCCTCCCGTCTAGATGTGCAGGTGGACCGTGGCGGTAAAACCTACCAAATGAGCTTTAGACACGGGGTACCCGGTATCTTCGAGGACGGACGGACCCCCAAACCGCAGGCTCCTTTCAAGCCCTCTGATCAGGCTCTTGAGATTATCGGTAAGGCCAAACGCGGTGTGACCGGTACCCGTGTGCGTTACTGGGCTGACCCCATGATTTTTACTCCGGACGCCCGTTTTAGCTACAGCGAACTGGCCGCCCGGGCCCGCCAGACTGCTTTCCTGATTCCAGGCCTGCGTATTGCCGTGCGCGATGAACGCCGCCTGCCCGGTACCCCCGGTGAGCACGAAACCCACGAAGAAGTATTTCAACATGACGGTGGTATCGCGGAGTTTGTGGACTACCTGGCCCATGACCAGGCGGTTACCGATATCTGGCGCTTTAGCGGTAGCGAGACTTTTACCGAAACGGTCCCCGTCCTCGATGCAGAGGGGCACTCTCAGCTCACTGAGGTTGAACGGGAATGCGAGGTCGATCTTGCTCTGCGCTGGGGCACCGGCTACGAGACCAAACTCAGGACCTTCGTCAATATTATTGCTACCCCCAAGGGCGGTACACACCAGACCGGCTTCGAACAGGGGCTACTGAAAACTTTCCGCAAGCACATTGCCGATAATGCCCGCAAGTTTAAGGCCGGTAACGACAAGATCGAGAAGGACGACGTTCTTGCAGGCCTGACCGCCGTGCTGACTGTGCGCCTGGCGGAGCCCCAGTTTGAGGGCCAGACCAAGGAGATTCTGGGCACCCCCGCTGTGCGCCAGATTGTTTCTAAGGTTGTTGCCAAGGAACTGGCTAGCAAACTCAACTCAACCGCTCGCGGCGAAAAAACTCAGGCCGCCGCCGTCAGCGAGAAAGTCGTTGCCGAAATGAAATCGCGTATCTCCGCGCGAGTTCATAAGGAAACCCAGCGCCGCAAAAATGCCCTGGAAACTTCATCTATGCCCACCAAGCTGGTGGACTGCCGCTCCACCGACGTTGAAAAGTCCGAGCTCTTTATCGTTGAGGGCGACTCGGCTTTGGGGACGGCCCGCCTGGCCCGTTCCTCCAACTACCAGGCCCTGCTCCCTATTCGAGGCAAGATCCTGAATGTCCAGAAGGCTTCCCTGACAGATATGCTGGCCAACGCCGAGTGCGCGGCCATCATTCAGGTAATTGGTGCCGGGTCGGGGCGTACCTTTGACCTGGAGCAGAAACGCTATAACAAAATCATTATGATGACCGATGCGGACGTGGACGGTGCCCACATCCGTACCTTGCTCCTGACACTCTTCTACCGCTATATGCGGCCTCTGGTGGAACAAGGGCATGTCTATGCGGCTGTGCCGCCCCTGCACCGGGTAGAGGTGATTAAGCGCGGGACCGCCAACGAGATGATTTACACATACAGCGAGAAGGAATTGTACGAACTCCTTGCCCGCCTAGAATCTGAGGGTAAAAGCTATAAGGAACCTATCCAGCGCTATAAGGGGCTGGGCGAGATGGACGCTGACCAGCTAGCAGAAACCACCATGGACCCCCGCCAGCGTATGCTACGGCGCGTGCGGGTGGAAGATGCTGAAGCCGCCGAACGGGCTTTTACCCTGCTGATGGGTTCAGAGGTTGCGCCCCGTAAGGACTTTATTATCAGCGGCGCCCATAAGCTGGACCATACAGCAATCGACGCCTAAGCCTCTTGATGCCCGGTGCAGGGTAAAGTGTTATGCATGACACATACAATGAAGCACCCCGTTACTGTCACCGTTACCGGCGCAGCCGGTCAGATCGGCTACGCCAGCCTCTTCCGTATTGCGGCGGGGGAGATGCTGGGCACTGACACCCCCGTCCGCCTGCGGCTACTTGAAATACCTGCCGGTCTCAAAGCGGCAGAAGGTACCGCGATGGAACTTGCCGATTGCGCCTTCCCCCTGGTGGAATCAATTGACGTCACCGATGACCCCAATACCGGTTTTGAGGGCGCAAACCTTGCTTTACTGATTGGTTCCCGCCCCCGCACCAAGGGAATGGAACGGGCCGACCTGCTGGAGGCTAACGGCGGTATCTTCTCCGTGCAGGGCCGGGCAATAAACGATCGTGCGGCCGATGACATCAAGGTCGCAGTCGTGGGCAACCCTGCTAATACCAACGCGCTCATTGCCGCCAGCCACGCTCCCGATGTGCCTCTGGAGCGATTTACCGCTCTGACCCGTCTGGATCACCACCGCGCCGTCGCTCAGCTGGCTTTGGCTACTGGCAGCCCTGTAGATCAGATTGAGGGAGTTGCTATCTGGGGTAACCACTCAGCTAGCCAGTACCCGGACCTCTTCCACGCGACTGTTGCCGGACGGTCTGCTGTGGACCTGCTGACCCAGCAGGGACTGGGCCAGGACTGGGTAGAGAACACCTTTATCCCCAAGGTCGCCAACCGTGGGGCTGAGGTTATCTCGGTACGAGGGGGCTCTTCCGTAGCTTCTGCGGCCCATGCTGCCCTCATGCATGTACATGACTGGGTGCTGGGAACGGGGGAGAGCTGGACCTCTATGGCTGTGCCCTCGGACGGCTCCTATGGGGTAGCCGAAGGGATTATTAGCTCATTCCCGGTACGTTGCACCGGTGGGGTGTATGAGATTATTCACGGTCTAGAACACTCAGATTTCTCTCAAAAGCGCATAGCGGCTTCTGTCGCTGAGCTGGTTGAGGAGAAACAGGCCGTGGCCTCCTTGGGGCTGCTGGGTCCTCGATAGAAGAAAGCTCAGGCCTGTGACTATGCTCCATACCCTCAAACCCTTGAAGAGGGATAAGTAGAAGGTTAGGCTCCCGCTGGTGGATTTCATACCAGCGGGAGCCTTAGCGTTTAAATGACCTTTTCATGCCCGTCAAATCACTGTTATTTCGGGTCAAATACACCCTAAGTTAGCGCTCATCAAGGTCAGTTATTCTAAAGCAAGTTACTCAAAGAGGGCCTACCTGCCCAGACTGCTGGGTTGTCTTTCAAACAGGGATAGTTCAGCCCTCCACCCACACCACCTTTAGGATTGTTCATGGACCCCCTCGAAATAGCGCGGTGGCAATTCGGTATCACCACCGTCTACCACTTCATGATGGTGCCGCTGACCCTGGGCCTGGGCGCGGTTGTCGCCGGCTTCTACATCGCCTACGTACGCACCCAGAAACACGAATACAAGCGAATGACCAAGTTCTGGGGCAAGCTCTACCTGATTAACTTCATTATGGGCGTGGCCACCGGCTTGGTCCAAGAATTCCAATTCGGCATGGCCTGGAGCGAATACTCACGCTTCGTAGGCGACGTATTCGGTGCGCCTCTGGCCATGGAAGGTCTGCTGGCCTTCTTCGTCGAATCCACCTTCTTGGGCCTCTTCATTTTTGGCTGGGACAAACTCAAGCCCAAAGTACACGCCACCTGCCTCTTCCTGGCAGTAGCCGCCTCCTGGCTCTCGGCCTATTTCATCATTGTGGCTAACTCCTGGATGCAGCACCCCGTGGGCGTCGAACTGGTTGACGGCCGCCCCGTCATGACCGACGTATGGGCAGTGCTCACCAACAACACTGCCCTGGTTGCCTACCCCCACGCTATCTTCGGCTCTCTCCAGGTAGCTGGTGGTTTTCTGGTCGGTATTGCCTGGTACAAGCTCTGGAAGCGCCGCCAGGACGGCATCGACACCATGGGCGAAAACGGTAGGGTTCTTGTGGGCGAGAGCGCCGAGGGCGCACGCGACAAAGCTGACTTTTCCGTCTGGTTCAAGTCACTACGCATCGGTGCAATCGTTGGTTTCGCGGCCTTTATCGGTACAGCTTTTACCGGCCACCACCAGGCCCAGCTCATGATTGAGCAACAGCCCATGAAGATGGCCGCCGCAGAAGCTGCCTGCCACGACGGGACAGGCTTCTCCCTGCTCTCCCTCTCCTCGCCCGGCGCCCAGGATTGCGATAAGGTACAAGCCGTTATCGAAATTCCCGGCCTGCTCTCCTTCCTGGCCTACAACAACTTCACTACCGATGTCGCCGGTATCAATACCCTGCTCCCTCAGTACCAGCAAACCTACGGCACTCACCTGCCCGATAACCCAGAACTTTACGGTGACCGTGCAGGCAACGAAATCAACTACCTACCCCTCATGGAAGTTACCTATTACGGCTTCCGCGGCATGATTACCTTCGGTGGTATCAGCGCCCTTTCCTTCCTCTACGTCCTATGGGTCACCCGCAAGAAAGGGGAAGGTACCGTGCCCGGAGCCCGCTGGATATCAAACCTGGCTATTGCCGGTATCCTCGCCCCTTTTGGTGCTAATGCTACTGGCTGGATCTTCACCGAAATGGGCCGTCAGCCTTTCGTCGTTGCCCCCAACCCCGAAGGTAACCCCGCCATCATGATGTTCACCGCCGCCGCCGTCTCACCGGGAGTATCCGGCTTTGAAGTGCTCTTCTCCCTGATCTCACTGGGCCTGGTCTATGGTGTGCTGATGGTGGTTGAAATCTACCTGCTAGCTAAGTACGTCAAGGCTGGCCTTGTAGCAGCCATGCCAGAGCTGGTAGAAGATCCTCACGAAACTGACCTCAGCCAGGACAGAGACGTCCTCGCTTTTGCCTATTAGGAAAGGGGCTTGCACACCATGTTTGAGCTTTTTGCTAACCAGCCTCTTCTACCCACCATCTGGTTCGCCGTCATTGGTTTCTTCTGGGTGGGCTACATCATTCTGGACGGTTTTGACCTGGGTGTAGGTATGCTCATGAGCCCTTTCTTTGCCAAAGACGAAAAAGAGCGCCGCCTGCTCCTGAACACTATCGGACCGGTCTGGGACGGCAATGAGGTATGGATCGTGACCGCAGGTGCCGCCACCTTCGCGGCCTTCCCCTTCTGGTATGCTGCTCTCTTCTCGGCTCTCTATATTCCCCTGACCCTTGCTCTTTTAGCACTCATCTTCCGCGCTGTGGCTATTGAGTACCGGGGCAAGAAGAAGAGCGAGCGCTGGATTGCCGTTTGGAATACCGCCATTACTCTGGGATCTTTCTTGATCGCCTTCTTAGTGGGGGCACTGCTGGCCACAACCTCAACGGGCTTACCCCTTGACGCTAACGGCGACCGTGTAGGCGGCGCCTTTGCCTGGGTCACCCCAGCCGTATTTCTGGGCGGATTCTCTATGGTCGGGATGTCACTACTGATGGGCCTGGCATTTGTAGCCCTCAAAACCGATGGGGATGTTCGCTACCGTGCTGGCTCAGCGCTGGTCAAGCTGACACCCGTCCTAGCTCTCCCGGCTATCCTCTGGGTCCTGTACATGCAGGTAACCACAGGCAATATGGTGTCCTACCTGCTCACAGGCTTAGCCCTTATTGCGCTAGGGGCTGGCTGGCTGGGCGCTATTGGTGCTTATGAGGGGCGGGCATTTGCCGGGTACGCCAGCTTTATCGGTTTCGCTATTCTGGCGGTTTTCCTAGCTCTTTACCCCAAGGTCCTACCCTCAACCCTGGATCCAGCTTTTGACCTGACCATTACCAAGGCATCGAGCTCCGAGTACACTCTGAGAATCATGTCTGTGGTAGCGGCCTGTGGTATTCCTATCCTGCTGGTCTACCAGGGATGGACCTACTGGGTATTCCGCAAGCGTCTGCTGGTTGAGAGCATTCCTGCCGCGCACGATGTTACTGAACTCGCCCAGCAGCCTACCCGCACTAGTGCCCACACAAGGGGCCTCTAAAAAGAACTCGAACATCCACTCATATCTACACCCTTGCTACCACCTGTTGGGTGTTGACCAAGAGGGGGGGTGGGAGACTACCCCCAGCACCCCCCCCTTGTGGGCGGAATCAGTCTTGATGTGTGCCTATACCCACTAGCTGTAGTCTAAAAAGCTTGCCGTGTAGCGGCATAAGAACGCACTAGAATGATGAACAAATGTTCGCGGCACCAAGGACACCACAGCCTATGAAGACTCCCGTTTCAAGCAAACGGCCCCCACTGGGGCCCCACGCCAGGCGAAATCTCACTGTCTTCGCGGTCTTAACTGCGGTGAAGACTCTCGCACTGGTTATTTTTGCAGCGGTTTTGGGTACAGCACTGACCTTGCTGGCTCGCATGACCTACTCGGTATTTCACGAGGGTGCAACCTACTCAAGTGCGCACCAGGAACAGCTTGCCATTTTTGCAGGTAATGGACAGGCCCAACTCACGGGTATTCTCTGGGCCAGCCCTTTCATGGAACCCGGCTTGCTCTCCCTTTCACTCACGGGTCTGCTGGCTCTCTTGATTCGAGCTGGTGCCGACTGGTCACTGACCTTTTATGCTCAGAAAGCTGCCACCGGGGCTAAAACGGTCATCCGCCGTAAGATGATTCGACGTGTCCTGGCCACCGGCGGTATGGACACCCCCGATGGTACCGGCGCAACAGCAGTGCTCCTGTCACGCGGACTAAACTCCTTGGACGACTACTACACCAAGACTCTGACAGCTTTTGTTTCTAGCGCGGTCATACCGGCTCTGCTGCTGATCTTCATTGCTATCTACGACTGGGTTTCAGCCCTGGTCATTGTGTGCACTTTGCCCCTTATTCCGCTTTTCATGGTGCTTATTGGTCGCACTACTCAGGAGGACACCGCCCGCGCTCAGCGCGATTTGCTGCGCCTCTCCGACCACATCGTTGAGCTGGTCAAGGGCTTGCCCGTGCTCGTTGGCCTGGGCCGATCACGGGCACAGTCAAAGGCGCTGGGTGAACTGGGGGAGCGCTACCGGCGAGCAACCATGTACACCCTACGCAGTGCCTTCCTTTCCTCCCTTGCGCTGGAACTTATTACGACTATTTCCGTAGCTCTTGTTGCTGTACTCATTGGTCTGCGCCTGATTGAGGGCAACCTGGGCCTGGACGTCGCTCTCTTCGCGCTACTCTTAGCCCCCGAGTGCTACCAGCCCCTGCGTGATGTCGGCACCGCCTACCACCAATCGGAAGAAGGAATTGCTTCCCTCCGCCGAGCACAGGCCATTATCGACCAGCCGATAGCACCCGCCACGGTTGCCCCTGCTGGCGATGTGATTTCGGTTCGTCAGCTATCGGTTTCCTACCCGGGGCGCGCCAAAACCTTGACGAGTGTTAACTTCAGCCTGGTCCACGGAACAACGACTGCGATTACCGGCCCCTCAGGGTGTGGTAAAACCACGCTACTGTCCGTCTTGGGCGGTGCCCTGCGCAATGGGCTGGTCCCAACAGGCGCAACCGGCCCCGTTGAGGTGCAGGGCTTGGTTTCTGGCCTGGGTAACACCGTATGGATTAGCCAATCACCTACTTTCATTGCTTCTACAGCCTTGGCAGAAGTAGCCCTCTACGCAACTGTGACCCGTGGCGAGGGTGCCCTCGATGGCATCAACTACGCAGCTGGGCTACTTGATGAGTCGATCAAATTTACCGATGAGGACCGTGAATACTTTGGGCAGTACCTCGAGGCTGTCGGGCTGGGTAACCTGGCCGAACTTCCGCCCGAGTCCCTCTCTTCGGGCCAGATGCGCCGCCTGGCAATTGCGCGTGCGCTTGCGCGGGTAGCTATGCTCCAGACACAAGAGCAAGGTGTCACAGTCCTGATCGATGAGCCAACAGCTCACCTTGATCCAGTATCAGCGGCCAAAGTGAACGTCGCCCTTGCAGCGCTTCAGGAAACCGGGGCAACCCTGATTATTGTCACTCACGACACGGAACTTGCTGCCGCAACGAATCATGTCCTCGAAGCCACCCCCAAGCCGCACGGGGTGGATTGGGAACTCCGAGCGCAGAATGCTCATAGCCTCGGCAAATTTGCTCTGGCATCACTTGCGACCGCTCTTGAGAACGGCCAGCTGGCTGACTCAGAGCCCTCTACTGTGCCGGTTGCGTCTGCCTCACCTCAGCTAAAGCGCCGCAAGCCCGGTATCTTCAAAACCCTGCGAACATTGGGCTCAATTACCGGCCTGAGCCTACCAAGGGCGGTAGTACCTGTACTTCTTTCGGTTCTTACCCTTGTTTTTGCGGTAAGCCTGACCGCCCTGTCGGGCTGGCTGATTGTTCGTGCCGCTGAACAGCCAGCTATGATGTATCTTCTTCTTGCCGTGACGGGTGTCCGTTTCTTTGGTTTGGGCCGAGCTTCGAGCCGTTACGCTGAGCGCCTGCGCACCCATAACCTGGTCCTCGATGCAGCCAATAGGCTCCGGGTCAGTGCCTGGGATGCCGCCGGGCGAACCGTCCTTTCAGTGCGTTCCCTGCTCCGCGGTGACAAGATTCTGGACCGTTTGGTGGGAGATATCGATGAGCTGCGTGATGCCATGCCTCGCGTTATCCTGCCCGTGGCATCACACCTTATCGTGATGGTACTTGTCGTGGGAGTAACCGCTTGGGCTACCCCGCAGGCAGTCGTTCCCGTTGTCCTCGCTACACTTAGTGCAACCTTGGTCATCCCTGCTTTCGTTCTCAGGGCCGATGCCCGCGCAGACTTTGTCGCGCGCCGGGAAACCTCGGCTATGCTCCGCTTGGGTGTTTCAGCGCTTGATGCTGCCAGCGACCTGCACAATAACGGGCTAGACCAGACCGTTGCCCTGGCAATCTCTCGCCAAGATGGTGCCGGCACAGCTTCCAAGCTGAGAAGTTCACGAGCTGTTGGCTTGGGCCAGGGCCTGATGGTTGTCACCTGGTGGGGCGCTGCCCTCGCTGTGCTGGCTTCGGTATGGTCTGCTGCGGAAAGCGGTGAGGTCACCGCTCCTCTTGCCGCCCTTGTCGTTTTGATGATGACCGGGCTGTTCGAGACTACCTCTGGTCACCTTGAAGCGGTACGTTCATGGCCTGCCTTCGCGGCTCTTGTGGAACGTACTCGAGCTAACTTTGAAGTAGTTCACCACAAGGACGATGTTGAAGCCGCTAGGTCCGGTGAAATCCGTGACATCCTGGGTGATCCAGGGGTGGGTGCAAAGAACAGGTCTGCACACAGCTCCATTACTTTGGAACTTGACTCGCTTTCTGCCCGTTGGCCCGATATGAACCAGCCGGTATTCAAGCAGCTGAGTGCTTCTGTATCGTCGGGGCAGTGGCTGGGTATTACGGGGCCGTCGGGCTCAGGTAAAACTACCGCCCTTGCTACACTCCTGGGCTTCCTGCCGGCGGAACAGGGGCAGATTCGTGTCAACGGCAAGATCTTTGATGCGCAGTCACTGCGTGGCTATGCGGCCTGGTGCCCGCAGTCAGCTTATATCTTTGAATCGACCATTGCTAATAACCTGGCGATTGCGCGGGCAGCCGATGAACGCCCCACCGAAGAAGAAATGTACGAGGTGCTGGACCGTGTTGGGTTAGGCGACTTTGTGCGTTTGCTACCTGCTGGTTTGAACACCCCGGTGGGTGCCGGTGGCTCCTACATGTCGGGTGGACAGCGTCAGCGTATCGCTATTGCCCGTACCCTGCTGGTGGACTCTCCTCTGCTCTTGATGGATGAGCCCACCGCTCACCTGGATGCCCCCGCTGCCGTGGCCCTGATCAATGAGGTAGCCAGGGGGACAAAACGCAACCCCGGACAAGCTCTCGAAGGCAAAACCAAGCTCCCCGCTGTGGTGCTGGTCTCGCACAGGGCAGAGGACATAGAGGCCTGTGACACCCTGGTGAGCTTGCGCTAGAGTCACTGAAGTTTAAGGAGCACAATCATTGGGCCTGCCAGCTGGAGTGGGTCTAGGAGGCTACTGCCCGCTTCTATCCCACGGATTCTAGCAACTGCTCCTGAGCCACTCAATACCTTTGGGCCTATCTGGTATGAGATAGGCCCGGCCAGATGCTAAGTTTTGCTTCTTCTAGAAGAGCGGGTCGATAAGGGGGGTAGCCGTGGGCCTACCGGGGTCCTCAGCTACCTCCACTGGGTCTTGCTCAACCGATTGGCTGACGGCAGGCTGTGCCGGAAGCTTCTGTTCCGTGACAGCCTGGTAGTTAGGGCCAATCGCATCAATCCCCTGGGTCAGTAGGACACCGGAGCCATCTCGGGGCCCGAACTCTGTGGGCAGGGTGCGCGCAACACCGGCGGTAGAGACCGCCTTGGCAGGGCCAAGACCTACCCAGGCGAGGGCAAGAGCATCTTCACCCTTGAGGAATCGGTGGGCCCGTACACCCGCTGTAGCACGGCCCTTCTGCGGGAACTCGGTGAGCTCCGTAACCTTGGCCGTAGCGCCCTCGTCCCTGCCATTGGTAATAGTGACAACGTGCGCGGTATCCGTGGGGGCGGTAACACCTAAGGCAATGAGCTTATCGTCATCTGCAACCTTCATACCGGCCATACCACCACCGGTACGGCCCTGGGGGCGGACCTTGCCCGCATCAAAGGTCAGAAGCTTGGCCTGTTCGGTAACAAAAGTCAGCACAGCATCGTTGGAGTCGCATACAGCGGCTGCCACAACCGTATCCTTGGGCTTGAGCTTGATAATCTCAAACTCCGTGGCGTTAAGCGGGTAATCGGGGTTGACCCGTTTGATGACACCGCGTTCGGTGGCAAGAGCTACAACAGCGTTGAGGGGAACCATGCCGATGAGCTTTTCACCCCGTGCCAGAGAAATAGCCTCGGCGGCCTTAACACCGCTGGCAAGCTGGGGAGCTCCAGAACTTTCTTCCAGAACCGGGATATCAATGACCGGTACACGCACCAGGCGACCGCGAGAGGTCACCGCACCGATTTCACCCCGGGCGCTGGTGGGGACCACCGATAGGAAAGCATCGTGTTTGAGGCGCTTGCCGGGGTCAACAAGCGCTTGGCGCTGGCCTTTGACACCTCGAGTACGGCCCAGCTGGCCGGAGGTAGAGAGAATAACCCAGCAGGGGTCATCGGCAATTTCCAGGGACAGCGCGGCCTCTTTCTTGGCCTTAGAAGCGCTGGCGGCAAGAGCCGCAACAGCATCGGCCAGCTCGTCCTTGCTCACAATCTTGGTGCGGCGGTCGGTACCGTACTCATCGGCTACAGCTTGGAGTTCGTCGGAGACCAGAGCGCGGAGCTTGGTATCGGAGGCCAAGATTTCCTGGAGCTGGGCAATCTCAGCCAGTAGCTCTTCACGCTCTTTTTCAAGCTCAAGACGGGAGTACTTGGTGAGCTGGCGCAGGCGCAGCTCCAGGATGTGGTTGGCCTGAATCTCTGTCAGGTCGAAAATATCCATCAACCGGGTACGAGCCTGAGCGGTTTCGTCCGAAGTGCGAATAATCTGAATGACTTCGTCGATATCCAAAATGGCAACCAGCAGACCCTCCACCAGGTGCAGGCGGTCCTGGCGTTTGCCCAGGCGGTGGCCGGTGCGGCGGCGGACCACATCGATGCGGTGATTTACATAGACGTGAAGTAGGTCCATGAGCCCCAGAGTCTGCGGCTGGCCGTCAACCAGGGCAACATTGTTAATGCCAAAAGAGTCTTCAAGCGGGGTGTGCTTGTAGAGTGCTGCTAGAACAGCCTGGGGGTTAAAGCCGTTCTTGATTTCAACGACCATGCGCAGGCCGTTTTTGCGGTCAGTCAGGTCAACAACGTCAGAGATGCCCTGAATCTTTTTAGAGTTAACCCCGTCCTTGATTTTTTCGATGACCTTTTCGGGGCCAACCAGGTAGGGGAGCTCGGTAATGACGATACCCTGTTTGCGGGCGGTGACCCGTTCAATGGATACCTTGGCGCGGGTCTTGAAGATACCCCGCCCTTTTTCATAGGCATCCTTGATACCGCTGGTTCCCACGATCGTGCCACCGCTGGGCAGATCGGGCCCGGGAACAAACTTCATGATGTCTTTGAGGCTGGCATCGGGGTGTTCGAGCAGGTGCCGAGCCGCGGCAATGACTTCACGGAGGTTGTGCGGGGCCATGTTGGTGGCCATACCCACGGCAATACCGGAGGACCCATTAACTAGCAGGTTGGGGTAGGCCGCCGGTAGGACGGAGGGCTGCATGAACTGGTTGTCGTAGTTGGGTACAAAATCTACGACGTCTTCATCGAGGTCGGCGGTCATAGCCAGTGCGGCGGGGGCCATGCGTACTTCGGTGTAGCGGGAGGCCGCCGGGCCATCGTCCAGGGAGCCGAAGTTGCCGTGGCCATCGACTACGGGTAGGCGCATAGCGAAGGGTTGGGCCAGGCGCACCATGGCATCGTAGATTGCGCTGTCGCCGTGGGGGTGGAGTTTACCCATGACTTCGCCAATGACGCGGGCTGACTTGACGTGGCCCTTGTCGGGGCGCAGACCCATCTGTTGCATCATGTAGAGGATCCGGCGCTGGACGGGCTTGAGGCCGTCGCGGGCATCCGGAAGCGCGCGGGAGTAGATGACTGAGTAGGAGTACTCCAGGAAGCTGGTTTCCATTTCGCTGGTGACATCTATGTCGACAATGTTTTCGGTGATGTCGGTGGGGTAGTCATCATGCACTGTTGCGGTGCGGCGTGCCATTCAAACCTCTTGGTATCAGTGACTGGGCAGGGTGCCCTCTATCTTACCGCCTAGGTTGTGGTCAGGGGCTTTTATAGGGCTGTTTCTTCTTCCCACTGCTGTGGCCGGTGGCTCCGTATGGGCTTGAATGTAAAGTACAGTGCGGATAGGAAAAGGACCATCAGGGCCAGAGGCATAAAGATTCTGGTGGGGGCGTAGTCACCTCCGCCAATACCGAAGGTGTCGGCTATGCCCATTGCCATGTACCAGCCCCAGCCAAACAACAGGTTGGTCAGGCTCAGCGTGGCAGCGGCAGAGCACAGACCAACAGCACGAGCTGGCGAATACGCAATATTCTTACGCAGACGCATGTGCAGGGGGACCAAAACGGCCAGGGGTATGGCCGATACAAGGCCCTGGAACACCACAACCCGCTGGGAGAACTCACCTGCTTCTTTCAGCTGGCGGTATATCTCATCCAGTTCTAGGCCGGGCCGAGCCACCAGCGGGTTCCACATAAAGACGTGGGCTGTATAGAAAACAGCTAGGGCCAGGGTAAGAGTAATAAAGAGCAAGGGAAGTTTTGCGCCGGGTACCGGGTTAACCTTGTGCCGACGCTCTAGAACCTCTACAGGGTCCTGTGGTCTGATTGCCTCTGTCACAGCAAATGTGATGAACGATATGGCTTCAGCCAAGATGCAGAGCGCTAAAAAAATCAGCAGAGCATCCGCAGCTTCTGTGGGTATAGGTAAGCCGCCGAAGGCAGCTCCGCCAGTCAGAGCTAGCGCGCTTCCGCAGATAATCGTTGCCCAGCGGGCAATTGTATTAATGCGGGTTGAAGGGGTGTGGAGATCTGGCATAGGTCTGATTTTACTGGGGGAGAGACCCCCACGGGTAGTTTCTTTCTCACCCAGATGCAAGGTTTAGGGGTGACCTGTCTGCTGGGCAGTCAGCATGGGGTGTAAATGGCCCATATAATCTGCAACTGGCTTGCCCCTCACGAAACATTTACTAACGCTTTGTCTTCAAAATATGTGAACAACGTGATACGGGGTACACTAAGATGCAGTGGCTTTACGCCTTCCGGCTCACACTGAGCATCACACACCCACTGCACGGACGCGGTGGTACCGGAAGCGGGGAGCCGATCATAAGACAGTGTCGAGAGGAGTCCCACATATGAGCACTGTGGACAGCTTCGGTTCAAAGGGCGTTTTGAACGTCAACGGAACCGACTATGAAATTTTCCGTCTAAAGGCAGTAGAAGGCTCGCAAAAACTGCCCTACTCTCTTAAGGTTCTCCTAGAAAACCTTTTGCGCACCGAAGACGGCGCCAACATCACCGAGGGCCACATCAAGGCTCTTGCAAACTGGGATCCCAGCGCCGAACCGGACACCGAAATCCAGTTCACCCCCGCCCGCGTTATCATGCAGGACTTCACCGGCGTACCCTGTGTCGTTGACCTAGCTACCATGCGTGAGGCTGTCAAGGAACTGGGCGGAGATCCCTCCAAAATCAACCCCCTGGCACCTGCTGAACTGGTCATCGACCACTCCGTTCAGATCGATAACTTCGGTACCGCTGATGCCATTACCCGCAACATGGATATCGAGTACCAGCGCAACGGCGAACGCTACAAGTTCCTGCGCTGGGGCCAGACCGCTTTTGATGACTTTAAGGTCGTTCCCCCGGGCATGGGTATCGTGCACCAGGTCAACATCGAGTACCTGGCACGCACCATTATGGCCCGCGAAGTAGGTGGCGTTCTGCGTGCCTACCCCGACACCGTTGTCGGTACTGACTCCCACACCACCATGGTCAACGGCCTGGGCGTTCTGGGTTGGGGCGTTGGCGGTATTGAAGCTGAGGCAGCCATGCTGGGCCAGCCCGTATCCATGCTGATTCCGCGCGTCGTTGGCTTCAAACTCACCGGCTCTATTCCCGCCGGTGCTACCGCAACCGACGTTGTTCTGACCATCACCGAGATGCTGCGTCAGCACGGTGTTGTCGGTAAGTTCGTTGAGTTCTACGGTGACGGTGTTGGCCAGGTACCTCTGGCTAACCGCGCCACCATCGGTAACATGAGCCCCGAGTTCGGTTCAACTGCGGCCATGTTCCCCATCGACGAGCAGACTCTGGAATACCTGCGCCTGACCGGCCGCAGCCAAGAGCAGGTTGCACTGGTTGAGGCCTACACAAAGGAACAGGGTCTCTGGCACGATCCCTCAGCAGAGGTCGAGTACTCCGAGTACCTGGAACTGGACCTGTCCACCGTAGTGCCCTCCATCGCCGGGCCCAAGCGCCCCCAGGACCGTATCCAGCTCACCGATGCCAAGGAACAGTTCGCAAACGATATTAAGAACTACGCGGCTTCTGGCGAAGACGCTAAGTCCGTTGCCGTTTCAATGGCCGATGGCCGCGAGTTCGAGCTCAAGAACGGTGCAGTGTCGATTGCGTCGATTACCTCCTGCACCAACACCTCGAACCCTTCGGTCATGATGGCCGCCGGTGTACTGGCTCGTAACGCAGCAGCCAAGGGCCTGACAGCTAAGCCCTGGGTCAAGACCTCTATCGCACCGGGCTCCAAGGTTGTCACTGACTACTACGAGAAGGCTGGCCTCCTGCCTGACCTGGAGAAGCTGGGCTTCTTCGTTGTAGGCTACGGTTGCGCTACCTGTATCGGTAACTCCGGTCCGCTGGAACCAGAAATCTCCGAGGCCATTCAGGAAAATGACCTGTCCGTCACCGCGGTACTCTCCGGTAACCGCAACTTTGAGGGTCGTATCTCACCTGACGTCAAGATGAACTACCTGGCTTCACCGCCACTGGTTATCGCCTACGCCCTGGCCGGTAGCATGGACTTCGACTTCGAGAACGATGCCCTGGGTACCGACGCAGATGGCAACCCCGTCTACCTCAAGGACATCTGGCCTGACCCCGCCGAAGTACAGCAGATTATCGACGCCTCTGTCGATACCGACATGTACACCAAGGAATACGGCACCATCTTTGACGGTGACGAGCGCTGGCAGGCCCTGGACACTCCCACCGGCTCCACTTTCGAGTGGGACCAAAAGTCAACCTACGTGCGCAAGCCCCCATACTTTGAGGGCATGACCATGGAGATCACCCCCGTAGAGGACATCAAGGGCGCTCGCGTTCTTTTGAAGCTGGGCGACTCTGTGACCACCGACCATATCTCACCTGCAGGTTCCTTCAAGGCAGATACCCCTGCTGGCCGTTACCTGATTGAGAACGGGGTAGAGCGTAAGGACTTCAACTCCTACGGCTCACGCCGTGGTAACCATGAGGTCATGATTCGCGGTACCTTTGCCAACATCCGCATCAAGAATCAGCTACTGGACGGTGTTGAGGGCGGTTTCACCCGTGACTTCACCGCTGGCGGCGAGCAGACTACCGTTTACGATGCTGCACAGAACTACCAGGCTGCGGGTATCCCGCTGGTTGTACTGGGCGGTAAGGAATACGGCACCGGTTCATCACGCGACTGGGCAGCTAAGGGCACCACCTTGCTGGGCGTCAAGGCTGTTATTGCTGAGTCCTTCGAGCGTATCCACCGTTCTAACCTGATCGGTATGGGTGTTGTTCCCCTGCAGTTCCCTGCGGGTGAATCCCACGCCTCACTGGGCCTGACCGGTACCGAAACTTTCGATATCACCGGCCTGACCGAGCTGAACGAGGGGACTACCCCCAAGACCCTTAAGGTCACCGCTACTGCCGAAGATGGCACCGTCACCGAGTTCGACGCTGTAGTACGCATTGATACCCCAGGTGAAGCCGACTACTACCGCAACGGCGGTATTCTGCAGTATGTTCTGCGTAACCTGGTGCGCGGATCCTAACCAGCGCGCAACCTAGGCTGGCTCTAGCCAGTTAGTCTGGAGGGCCTGCTCTACCTATCGTGGGGCAGGCCCTCCTCTATATCCAAACTGCGGGTAGCTACTGTAGCCTATCGGTATGACCCAGAATAATTCACAGTACAAAGTGAGCGCAGGTCCCGCATCACGAGAAGGGCCGGCTGTCGTTCTGTGGCTGGGGCTTGTCTTGATAGTAGCGGGGCTTGTGGATGCCTTCCTGCTGGTACCGCTCACCGGTGGGGTAGCTAGCGGATTGTCGGCCTATCTGATATTCGTAGCCCTGGGCTGGGTCTTCTTTGCGCTGTGTCTTGTGGCCCTTGCCTGGTATCTTGTCAGCGGTACTCGGCTTCTCAACAGGCCTCAAGCCGGTGGAGCACTGGGCGCAGGGCGCTATCTGGCTAAAGTGGGGATTGCTTCTTGGATGTCGGCCTGGATAAGCCTGACCTATATTTTGCCCGGGATGCTAGCCAGGGAACCCTCGCGTGATGCTACGGGTGACCACGATGCCCTGCAACATTTTCTCCTAGGGGATTTTCTGGTTTCGCTTGGTATGCCCGCACTGCTTCTAGGTCTTATTGCCTTCTTGAGCGCCGCTGTGTGTTTTGCTTTGGCAAGGATAAAAGCCTCCTAGGCGCTATATGCCCCGCCTACTGGTTCTCTTTAAAAATTAAAGAGGCTGTTTTCCTCCCGCCTGGGGAGGAAAACAGCCTCTACGGTTGTAGCCGGCTTGGAGCCTACTTCTTCTGAACCGGGATTGCACCGGTTTTCACATCGTAGTAGTTCTCCCAGAAGTCGGCGTTTCTAATGTCAAGAGCCCGCGGATCAAACAGGGGATCCTGGCCCTGCTTGCGTTGCTGTTCGTAGTCACGCAGGGCCTGCAGCGCAGGCTTCTGAATGACCAGAATACCGACGACGTTCAGCCAAGCCATGAGCCCTACACCGATATCGCCTAGGGCCCAGGCCTCACCAGCACTATTGACGCAACCTACTACTGTGGCAACCAGAATGAGGAGCTGTAACAAGCGTAGGAGACCATTAGAAACTGTTTCATTTTTGAGGTTCCTGGTCAGGTAACGCAGGTTGGTTTCAGCCATGTAGTAGTAAGCAATGATGGTGGTGAAGGCAAAGAACCCCAGCGATACAGCGATAAAGATGGTGCCGGCTCCAGGTAAGAGAGTATCAAAGGCGGATTGCGCAAAGGCTGGCCCCACAGTTGCCTCTGGATCTAGCGTCCCCGATCCTTCTGCAAGCACGGGGGTATCTGCTGATCCCCCCTGGTAGACCCGGTACATGCCGGTTGAAAGAATCAGGAAAGCAGTAGCAGAGCAGACGAAGAGGGTGTCAATGTAGACGGCCATAGCCTGAACAAAGCCCTGGGATGCGGGGTGCTTGACCTCGGCGGCAGCTGCAGCGTGGGGGCCGGTGCCCTGGCCTGCTTCGTTGGAGTAGATGCCTCGTTTGACGCCCCATTCAACAGCAGTACCCACAATGGCACCGAAGGTTGCATGCAGGCCGAATGCTGAGCTAAAGATGAGGTTAACGACGTCCCCCAGCATGCCAATATTAATGAAGCAAACAATGACTGCGAGAATGATATAAATAACGGCCATGATAGGAACGACCACTGAGGCAAAGGCCGCGATACGCTTGACGCCACCCACCACGATAAAGGCAAGAAGAATGGTGATACCGGTTGCAGTCATCCAGGGGTGAACCTGGGGGAAAGCGCCCTGCATGGAGGTAGCGATACCGTTAGCCTGAACTCCGGGCAGGAAGAAGCCGCAGGCTAGCACGGTAGCGCAAGCAAAGAGAGAGGCGTAGACCTTGAAAAGCCCCGAGTACTTGGTGTGCCGGTAGGCCTTTTCGAAGTAGTAGGCGGGGCCGCCGCGGTATTCACCGGTGACCTTATCGCGTTCTTTGTAGATCTGCCCTAGGGTGGACTCGATAAAGGAGGTTGCAGAGCCCAGGAAGGCAACCGCCCACATCCAGAAGACGGCACCCGGGCCACCAAAGGCGATAGCAGTTGCCACGCCTGCGATGTTACCTGTACCCACACGCCCTGCCAGCGACAGGGCTAGTGCTTGGAAGGAGGAAACGCCATCTTGCGAAGACTCGCCCTTGAAGGTAGCTCGAAGCATAGAGGGAATCTGGCGAATCTGGAGGAGCCGGGTTCTGATGGTGAAGTAGACGCCTACGGCCAGGCACAGATATACCAGCACTGGAGACCAAATGATCTCGTTCAGCCAGGTGATGAATGCGGTCATGATGTGTACAAATCCGTTCGTGCGGGGTCAGCTGCTAGCTAACTGCGTAATGATTCACCCCAAATATAGCAAGTAATGTGTGCTGTCACACATTTGGGTCTTGAGTAATGATACTAATACGCCCCCTGGTCTCTTAGGGTGTAATGACGCGGCCTGTAACTTAGCTGAAATGAAAACGGCGCTTTTGCTCTCATAGCGCGAATCGCTAAACGACCACCAAGCGGGTAAAGTTACTTAACTGCAAGACACCAGAGACTGTAACTACTGGCTCGCTCCGTAGCTCCTTACCAGGAGACTCAGCCGGCCGGTCAGGTTGTGAGGGAGACATCGTGGGATTACTAGAAACTATCCGGGAGCCGGGGCACCTGAACTCCTTGAGCTCGCAGCAGCTGACGGAGCTGGCTCAGGAAATCCGCGATTATCTGGTTGCCAATGTCTCTCAGACCGGGGGGCATCTTGGCCCCAACCTCGGTGTTGTTGAGCTGACTCTTGGGATTCACCGGGTCTTCGATTCACCGCAGGACTCCATCATTTTTGATACCGGGCACCAGTCTTATGTCCACAAGCTGGTTACCGGTCGGCAAGATTTTTCGACCCTGCGCCAGAAAGGCGGTATCGCTGGCTACCCTGAGCGGGCTGAGTCTGAGCACGATATCGTTGAGTCCTCACACGCTTCGTCGTCTCTGTCATGGGCTGACGGTGTTTCCCGCGCCTACCAACTCACCGGCCAAAAGGACCGTTACACTGTTGCCCTCATCGGCGATGGTGCCCTAACCGGTGGCATGGCCTGGGAAGCTATCAACAATATAGCGGCTGATAGGTCCCGCAAGGTCGTCATTGTTGTTAACGACAACGGTCGTTCCTACGCGCCGACCGTGGGTGGGTTCGCTAACCACCTGGCTGCCCTGAAACATGAACTTCAGAATAAGGTCGATAAGGTTCGCCTGGACTCGCGCTACGAGCGCACCCTCGATATTGCCCGCACCAAACTTCAGAAGAGCGGCCCCCTGGGACAGATGGTCTACCGTGGGTTGCACGGCATGAAAGCGGGCATTAAGGACGTCATGGTGCCCGGTGGCATTTTTGAAGACCTGGGGATGAAATACGTGGGACCGATTGACGGCCATGATCTGCAGGAAATCGAGCAAGCCCTAGAATCAGCTAAAAACTATGGTGGCCCCGTTATCGTTCACGCTATGACCGAGAAAGGCCACGGTTACGCCCCGGCAGTAAGCGATAAAGACGATATGTTCCATGCTGTGGGGGTGATTGACCCTGATACCGGTGAAGCCCTAGCTAAGTCCTCTGGTAAATCCTGGACCAGTATCTTTGCTCAGGAAATCAAAGATATTGCCGATGAGCGCGAGGACATTGTCGGAATCACCGGCGCTATGCTCATTCCTGTTGGGCTCAAACCTATGGCTATGGCCCACCCGGGCCGCGTGATTGACGTCGGAATCGCTGAACAGCACGCTCTTGCCATGAGCGCGGGTCTGGCCTACGGCGGCCAGCACCCTGTCATTGCCCTCTACGCCACCTTCCTCAACCGTGGTTTTGATCAGCTCCTCATGGACGTTGCCTTGCATAAGGCTGGTGTAACCCTCGTCTTGGACCGTTCCGGCGTGACCGGCCCCGATGGCCCCAGCCACCACGGCATGTGGGATTTGGCTCTTCTGCAGTTTATTCCGGGCCTGCATCTTGCAGCTCCCCGTGACGCAGTGACCCTGCGTGAGGAACTGCGAGAAGCCGTGGCTATCTCTGATGCTCCTACGGTTGTGCGCTACCCCAAGGGCTCAGTAGGCCCCGATATTCCCGCCCTTGAACGGACCGCAGACGGGGCCGATATTCTCAGGCGGCTAGGGGAGCCTCACGCTGAAAGCGGTCAGCGCGACGTGCTTTTGATTGGCGTGGGTGCTTTTGCCCGCCTAGCGCTTGATGTAGCCGAACTGCTGGGTAGCCAGGGGGTGAGCCTAACGGTGGTAGATCCCCGCTGGGTCATGCCTGTACCTGCCAGCCTTATTGAGCTGGCAGGGGAGCACCGCATCGTGGTTTCCCTTGAAGACGGCGTCCGGGCCGGTGGCGTAGGTTCCCGGATTCGCCAGGAAATGCGCGCAGCTGGTATCGACACAGCACTGAACGAGCTGGGTCTGCCCGCCGAGTTCATCAAGCACGCTGAGCGCGGTGAAATTCTTGTGGAAGTGGGGCTGACACCTCAAAAAATTAGCTCCGATATTCTCGCTCAGCTTTCGGGCGATATGGTGCCTTTCGCGCGAACAGAGGGCGAACGGCCTAAACACACCTCCTAACCCTCCAATTCCCAGCGCAGGGACACTCAAAGCGGCTCTTCTTCAGCAGAAGAAAGAGCCGCTTTAGTTTTTCTATTGTCTACCGGTAGCCTTAGCCGACCCAGATACGTCCGTCTTTAACCTCGACCGGGAATTCCGCGATCGGAGTCTCAGCCGGACCACCAAGGACAGATCCATCCTCCAGCGAAAAAACTGAGGAGTGGCAGGGGCAGGAAATACTTTTATCTTTCAAGGCCTTGAGCTGGCACCCCTGGTGGGTGCAGACCGATGAGAAGGCATGGAAAGCGCCCTCGGTGGGCTGGCTAATCATGACGACGCTCCCCTTTGCTGTAGCCTGAATTACCCCGCCGACCGGTACGTCGCTGGTGGCGGCCATGTCGGTTGGTTCGGCAGGGCGACCGTCGCTTTCGGTGAGCGTTTGGCCATCCTTGGAGCCGCAGGCAGAGAGCAGAACTGCGCCTGCCCCCAGGCCACCAGCACCAATAATCGCTGTGCGGCGGGAAAACCCTGAAGGGTTACTCGCGGCTAGCTCCTGGGGAGCATCAACAATGGGTTTTTCTTCTTTATTCTGACAGCCGCATGTGGTGCACATGGGTACAATCCTTACTGTGAGTGTTGGGCTCTGACCCGGGTGAATACCGTGGCCAGATGCCCCGCTACACGTTCAATCTGCCACTGACGCGCCCCAAGTTCAAGCAGGGCTGACCTAAGTTCTTGCTCACCCGAACCCGCAGGCGGGTCCCAGCACAGCCTCCGCAGGATATCGGGGGTCAGCAGGTTTTCTTGAGGCATACCGAGTTGCTCACTGATCTCAATAACAAGGGGCTTAGCTTCTGCAATCAGTTCAGCGGAAAGCGGCCTCTTAACCTCCCAGGCCTTCAGCGGCGGCGGCCCAGACGCAGGCAGAGTGAAAGGAACCGGGCTGGGTTCCTTCTTCGCCTCGGTAATGGCCTTGACCCAGCGGGGAGCCTCTCGTTTGAGGGAACGAGTCTGAAAACCCGGTATCGCCAACACCGCTGGAACTGTCTGCGGCATGATACGCGCCGCAGCAATCAAGGACGAATCGGGAAGCAGCCGCTTGGGGGCCACATCTTTTTTCTGCGCAAGGTGATCACGCTCGTACCAAAGATTACGCAGAGCGGTGAGCTGGCGGCGGGTTTTCAAATCCCTGATGCCCTTGGTCTTGCGCCAAGGATCAGGTTTCTGCTCAAACCCGGTGCGCTCGCGAACTGCGTTGAATTCTTCCCGGGCCAGTTCGAGTTTGCCCTGTGCCCTGAGCTCAGACTCAACGGCATCGCGCAAATCGAGCAGAATATCAACGTCAAGAGCTGCATAGTTGAGCCACTGCGCGGGTAGGGGCCGATGGGACCAGTCCACCGCTGAGTGCTCCTTGGCGAGCTTATAACCCAGCAAATGCTCGACCATATAGCCCAAGCCAACCCGCTCAAAGCCAGCAAGACGACCGCCCAGTTCGGTATCGAAAAGCACATCGGGGCGCATCC
This sequence comes from Rothia sp. CCM 9416, assembly GCF_048513535.1. Lineage (NCBI taxonomy): Bacteria > Bacillati > Actinomycetota > Actinomycetes > Micrococcales > Micrococcaceae > Rothia > Rothia sp. CCM 9416. Next base: position 51,270 of record NZ_JBLXXR010000015.1, read on the forward strand.
CCAGCTCTGCCAGGCAGGGAAGGTCCTGGCTTGCGGCGTGGATAACCCACTCAGCGCCGGCTAAGGCCTCGTTGATGGGGGAGAGATGGGGGAAGCTCTCCGGGTCAATGAGGATGACCCCGGAGTTACCTCGTTTGAGCTGTACCAGGAAAGCTCGCTGACCGTACCTGATGCCCGATGCTCGTTCGGTGTCGACTGCTACCGGACCGCTCTGGGAGGCAAGGATGTCGGCAACTCTCTGCAGGCCACGGTCGGTGGTAATAACGCTGGGAGTGCCACCGTCGGGTTCATCGAGAAAGACAACCTCGGGAATCGTGATTCCCTCGGGTATCTCAAAACCCCCGGTGGAGGCGCTTAAAGGTGCTGCCACCTTGTCAGTTTGCGCCACAATAAAACTCCCTCCCGGTGGAAAACTACCCCACTATTATGTCAGCTAACCCTGTTACCCGGTTATGTCGCGAGTGTGAGATTGAACGGTAGAAGATTACCTCATGCTTACATATTTCTTGCTGTCCTGTTTCTCAAGCTAGGGCTCAAGCGGTTTCTCATTCAGAGTGAGACAGACAGAATTGATGCAGTAACGCAGGTCTGTGGGGGTATCGTAGCCCTCACCCTTAAAGACGTGGCCTAGGTGAGAATCACAGGCGGCACAGCGCACTTCAACACGAACCATTCCCAAAGACCGGTCCTCTATATAAAGCACTCGGTTTTCCGCCAAGGGCTCGAAGAAGGAAGGCCAGCCGCAGTGGCTCTCAAACTTCTCGCTGGACCGGAAGAGCTCGGTGCCGCAAGCCCTGCAGGAGTAGATACCCTCGGTGGTGGTATCCCAGTATTGGCCGGTGAAGGCAGGCTCGGTACCGCCCTCTCTGAGCACAGCGTACTCAGTAGGGGTCAGAACCTCTTTCCAGTTTTTTGCGATTTTTCCTAGGCCCGGTAGATGCTCAGACATTTTGTATAGTCCTTACCCATATCGATAACACAGTATGTATATTCAGCCAGATTACACCCAGTGGAATAAGGCATCAGCCTTGTCCCTGATATTCCTTACAAGGTTACTGGTTGGTAACATCACGGGTGTGCCGTTCCCGCTAGTAGCAATACCTCCCCTAGACTGGTCATTATGAATACAGAGCAGGACAGATCTTCAACGGCGCGCACCCTCACTCTAGCTACCGTCGCAGGAGTTGCTGGTGCCGCAGGTGCCACCCTTGCTATGGCTGGTGCACTGGGGGCGGCAGGACTGGCAACACACTTTGCCCGCAAAATTGTTGTCCCGCCCAAAGCACCCCACGAAGATGTTCGTGTTTATTCGGTGGGCTACGGAACCGCTGAAAATATAGAAGACCAACAGCCCACCAGTATCTGCCTAGACGCGACGGAACGGACTCAGGCTCCAGGCCGCTACGGGTTTTATTTTGCCGGGGGAGCAGGGTTCGCTCTGCTGGGCGAGGTAATCTCCTACCTGCCGACCGAGCAGACCGTAGTACGGTCCATCGAAGGGGTCTATCGAGGCGATATCACCACCTGCAAACGCGGCAGACTCACCGGTGTTGTAGCCACCGACCCCCAGATGGCTGGCTACCGCTACCAAGACATCGAGCTTAACCTGCCTGTTGGTCCTGCCCCCGCCTGGGTAGTGCACCCTAATGCCTGGCTTGATAGCGCTACTGAATCTGATTCATTAGCAGTCCCCAGTAGCACTTGGATTGTGATGGTTCACGGCATGGGGTCAACACGTGCAGAAACCCTGCGCTCACTGACAGTGACTCAAAAGCTAGGGCTTACCAGCCTGCATGTTAGCTACCGTAACGACCGTGAAGCTCCGGCCAGTGAAGACGGCCGCTACGGCCTAGGCTTTACCGAATGGCGCGATATTGAAGTTGCTATCGACTACGCACTTTCTCATGGTGCTGAAGATGTAGTGCTCTTTGGCTGGTCTATGGGTGGCTCTATCTGTATGCAAACAGCTGACCTTGCCTCTAACCGCCGCGCTATCCGGGGCCTTGTGCTTGATGGGCCCGCCCTGGACTGGCTTGAACTCATCCGTTACCATACTCAGCTCAACAAGATTCCCCTCTCGATAGGAAAGCTGGGTGTGCACATGATTTCTCACCCTGCACTGACCGGGTTTACCGGCTTGCACGAGCCGATTCGGCTTGAACAGATATCCTGGCCTAACCGTGTACAGGACATTGTTCTACCCACCTTGATTCTGCATTCCCGCGATGACACCTACGTGCCCTATCAACCATCAGAACAGTTAGCGCAGGCTTCACCGCTGGTGGATTTTGTTCCCTTTACAGGGGCACCCCACACCCGTGAGTGGAACGTGGACCCTGAGCTCTGGGAGAGCACCGTGGAAAAGTGGCTGGGGGATAAGCTGGGGCTGACCCTGCCAGTACATCAGGCTAAGTCGGCAGAATAAGCTCAGGCAGTGATGGGGGGCAGCAGCTGGCTGCCCCCTCCTATCTCTTGAGGTGTTAGGGTGCCGCAATATCGGCGTAGGAGCCGCCGGTTAGCCTGACCAGATCATCAGCAGCCAACTCAAGATCGAGGCCACGCCGCCCACCCGAGACCAGAACGGTGTCAAAAAGCTGGGCTGTCTCATGGATCAGGGTGGGGTGGGCTGTCTTTTGGCCCAGGGGAGAAATGCCGCCCACAACATACCCGGTACGCTTCTCAGCTACTTTAGGTTCGGCCATCTTGGCGCTCTTCCACCCTAACTGGGCGGCGGCGGCCTTAGTGTTGAGTTTGCCTGCTACCGGAACCACACAGACCGCAAAATCTTTGTCGTGATTAATCATGAGTGTCTTGAAAACCTGTTCGGGGGAGCGGCCTAGCTTCTGAGCGGCCTCCAGACCAAACTGGGTTTCACCCTGGACGTGCTCGTATTCGCGCATGGTGAAGGCAACCCCGCTTTCTTGCAAGAGAGCAACTGCGGCAGTAGATGCTCCGGCTTTCTTTTTACCCTTGGCCACGAGAAACCCTTTCTTTTTGCTTCCGATTAACCTTTACTAGCCTAAAAGGAACACGCCAGCGGAAGCTGCCGGACAGCGGAAAACGCTACGAACTGTGAAGAATTCAACCGCCTTAGTGTCATCACCCCCCCAAAGTCTTAACCGCTACCAGCCCTTACCTCCCGCACCCATTACACTGGTGCTGTACATGTAACCCGCGCACCCTTGCGCTCAAGGAAAGTTAGGCACGTGGCCACCTACACCCACCTCACCGAACGTACCCCCCAGGTTTCTGCTGATGAACTTTTGGCGGGTTTTCGCCCCTCAGAACGCTTTGGTGAGGTGTCCTTTGATACCTACCGCCCGGACCCAGCGCAGCCCTCACAACAGGCGGCAGTCGATGCCTTACGAGCCTTCGGGGATAGTATCAATGGTGGCGTCGCTAGTGGCGGTGGATTTTTAAGCAAGCTCTTTGGCGGGGGCAAGAAAAAGGATGTCAGTAAGCCAGGTCTTTACCTAGACGGTGGTTTTGGTGTGGGTAAAACCCACCTGCTTGCCTCCCTCTGGCACGCAGTAGAGGGCCCTAAAGCTTTCGGTACCTTTGTCGAATACACCAACCTGGTCGGTGCACTCACCTTCCGCAAGACGGTTGAAGCCCTCTCAGGCTACAAGCTGGTCTGTATTGACGAATTTGAACTCGATGACCCCGGTGACACCGTGCTGATGTCCCGACTCATGCGTGAGCTGGCCGAAGCAGGGGTGAAGCTGGTCGCCACCTCCAATACTTTGCCCGGCTCACTCGGTGAGGGGCGCTTTGCCGCCGCAGACTTCAAGCGTGAAATTCAGGTACTCTCAGACCAATTTGATGTGATTCGTGTAGATGGCGAGGACTACCGCCACCGTGGGCTTGACCCGGCACCTGACCCCCTTGCACCTGAGCAGTTTGATGCCGCTGTTGAAGCAGGTTTTGGTGCACTTGGCACCGTTGCAATCGATAGCTTTGAGGACCTCATTGAGCACCTGTCCAAGGTTCACCCCTCTCGTTACCGCCAATTTATTGAAGGGCTTGATGCTATTGCCTGGCGCAATGTCACAACCATTACCCAGCAGGCCGTGGCCCTCCGCTTCGTGGTGCTGGCTGACCGTCTTTACGATAAAGACCTGCCGATTATCGCCTCCGGACTTCCCTTTGACAGGGTCTTCACCGAAGAAATGATGACAGGCGGCTACCAGAAAAAGTACTTCCGAGCCGTTTCTCGTCTAACCGCTCTTGCCCGCGAAGGCCACACAGCAGGGCAGAAGTCAGCTTCCTAGAAGAGCGCACTTTAAACACCAGCCCCGGTTCCTTCTGGCGGCGAAGGAGCCGGGGCTTTTGCTCTTGAGCGCCTAGGGGCAGGGGCCGCTTTAGCCGGGGAAACCAACCTCAGCCCACCGCTGGCGAGTCAGCTCCGCCTGACGCGCAGTCTGCATGAGGGCAACTCCATCAAAGCCTGGGCGACCGGGCGTGCCCTCAGGAAGAGTGCGGAAACCCTCAAAGCCAACCTTGCGGGCAACCTTCTCCGAGGAGCTGTTCCCCTGCAGGGCAGTCCACACTAGCCTATCCAAGCCCAAGCCCAAAGGATCCAGTGCAAAACCGGTGACCGCTCCCAAAGCCTCAGCCATAAAACCTTGACCTCTGCTATCGGGAGCAAGCCAAAAGCCAACCTCGGCTGAAGACCTCGACACATCGAATAAGCTGACCACCCCGGCGAAAACACCACTGGCATCAATAGCCCAAATGAACTCAGCCTCTGCAAGGGCAGCATCATGTGAGTAACTGATAAAATCCAGGGCATCCTGCTCCGTGTATCCCAGCGGAATTGACACACACCAGCGGACAATCTCCGGGTCCCTGCAGGCTGCAACCAGGGCAGACAGATCCCCTAAACGTAAAGCCCTCAAGGTCAAACGCTCCGTCAGAAGACTGGGTAGCACAGCTCAAACCTCCCTTGACACCACCACAACAATGCAACATATCCTAACCCGCCAATAACTGTGGCACAGTCCATAGAATAAAAATAATAAAGCGCCCCCATGAAAACCGGCCCAAAACCCCTATAAATCAAGGAAAAACCGGCCAAACAACACCACAAAATAACAATTTTGCGTAAACCAAAACACCGTGTATAGTATTTACTCGTTGGTTCGGTTCCCCAAGGAATCAGCAAACATGCGGTTGTAGCTCAGTTGGTAGAGCACCACCTTGCCAAGGTGGATGTCGCGAGTTCAAGTCTCGTCAACCGCTCGCTAACCCTCAGGCGAGGGTTCTAGCGCGATTGGCGCAGCGGTAGCGCACTTCCTTGACATGGAAGGGGTCACTGGTTCGATCCCAGTATCGCGCACGCAAGATACATTGCGTATCCAGCACAGGGTGAAGCCCTGCATAGAAATGCAACTGCGGTTGTAGCTCAGTTGGTAGAGCACCACCTTGCCAAGGTGGATGTCGCGAGTTCAAGTCTCGTCAACCGCTCCAGACAAACCCCCGGTTATGGCCGGGGGTTTTTCCATACCCCTCTCCATTACAAGCCAACCCAAACACCCCAGGTTGAAACAGGCCC
>NZ_JBLXXR010000016.1:0-54534 GCF_048513535.1 Rothia sp. CCM 9416
GCACTCCATCCCGTTGACGGCGGTTTAGGCATGGGGCATTAGGGTGTTAACGGGAATCACATTCCGTTTGCTGGCTGATTAAAGCTGATAGGCCTCAGCCCACTCACCTCCTCACCGGTTCGCTAACGCCCTCACGCGATTCATGCCAGACCCAGCCCGTGGGCTTCCGGCATACCGGCCCTAAGCCAAGGAAGCAGCCAGACCAAAGCTATTGAAGAAAGAAAATTACATGTCACTTGAGAACAAAACCATCATCATTACCGGCTCCTCACGCGGCGTAGGCGCAGATACCGCCCAAATTCTTGCCGCCCAGGGCGCAAACATCGTCGTCAACTACCGCTCCAAGGCACCCCGAGCCCAGAAAGTAGTGGCAACCATTGAAGAGGCCGGTGGCTCCGCCATCGCCGTTCAGGGCGACGTCACCAAGGCCGAAGACGCTCAGGCCCTCATCGACGCCGCCCTTGAAGCCTACGGTTCCTTGGACTACCTGATTCTCAACGCCTCCGGCGGTATGGAATCCGGTATGCCCGAAGACTATGCCATGACCCTCAACCGCGACTCACAGCTCCGTCTGGCACGACTAGCCGCCGAAAAAATGACCCAAGGCGGCCGCATCGTCTTCGTAACCAGCCACCAGGCGCACTTCATTCGTGAGGTAGAAACCATGCCCGAGTACCAGCCGGTAGCAGAGTCCAAGCGGGCCGGTGAAGACGCTCTGCTGGCTGAGGTTCCTGCCCTGACTGAGCGCGGTCTATCGCTGGTCGTTGTCTCTGCCGACATGATTGAAGGCACCGTCACGGCGGCCCTGCTCAACCGCCTGCACCCCGGCGCTATCGAAGCCCGCCGCGAAGAAGCCGGCAAGCTCTACACCGTCAATGAGTTCGCTCAAGAAATCTCAAAGATGGTTACCGCCGACGTTGAAACCGGCCATATCGAGCTGGTCGGCGGAGCAGGCGGCTTCATCAAATAAACGTTAGCCCTCTCAAACCCAAAGGGTGTTCGCATACAGTATGCGAACACCCTATTTTGCTACGGACCTAAGTAACCCAAATAAGGATTTTCTACCTCGAAAAGGCTAGCAAGGTTAGGAACACAACCATACCATTGAGACTGATATGGCAGATAAGTGGTGCCCAGATACTGCGGTGAAAAGCTCTCAGCCAGGCTAACCCCGCACCCAGGACAAAATAGTAAGGAATGAGCAGACCAAGGCCGTGTATAAATGCGAAGACAACACCACTCAAGATAACCGCAAGAACAGCAGAAAAACGAGTACGTAGCCAGCCCCAAAGGTATCCGCGTAAAAGCAACTCCTCCCACAATGGCCCCAAGAAAACCATTGATAGAACTGCGCATGCTATGGATAAGGGAGAAGGCATGCTAGAAAGCAAAGTCTCTAACGACTTTCCTGGAGGAGTCGTTTCTCTATCTACGAACGCATAGACGATAAACAACTGGAAAGTAAGGGCGGCTATAAAGATGAGCGGGCCCTGCCAGAAGACATGAAGAATCCGCAAAGAAGGCTTGCTCAGACCCAGAACATCCGCCCTTAAACAGTATTTCTTTTTCAGCCAAAACAACCAGGATAAAGAAAAACCCCCGACAAGGAGCATCGCAAACATAAGGGCCTGAACCAGGAGCTGGAGCCCCCACTGCAGGAACAAACACAAAAGGACAACCGCCCCAAAAATACACACAACAGTAGCGATAACACCTGCAACCGCAAGCCCTAAGTGTCTACCCCCAACCACTTGAGGGCTTTCAAAGACATTGATTCTTTTCACAGTGTTAGAGTCCCACGAAATGGCGCACAGCATCCAGGCGGGGGAAGGGGACCTGCGCATCGGCTACCTTGCGCAGGGCTTCTTTCGCGCAGTAGGCAACACCCAACTCAGCCTGATCTAGCATCAAAATATCGTTGGCTCCATCACCCACCGCAAGCACCTGCGAGAGATCAACCCCAAACTCCTGAGCCCATTCCAGCAAGGACTCACGCTTGACCTCAGCGGTAACAACCTGCCCGGTAACCTTCCCCGTTAGTGCCCCATCGTCAACCTCCAGCCTATTTGCCCGGTACCTGGTGAGGCTGAGCTCACCGGCCAGGGGAGCCAAGACCTGCATAAACCCACCAGAAACAACACACACGGCATGCCCTGCCTCCAAAAACAGGCTAACTAGCTCATGAGCCCCCGCAGAGAATTTCACACTCCCAGCAACTTGCGCAATAACATCCCCGCTAAGACCGGCAAGCGCGCAGACACGCTCGCGTAGGGACTGCTCAAAATCAAGCTCACCGCGCATAGCCCGCTCGGTCACCGCAGCAACATCAGCACCACGGCCCGCCGCTACCGCCAACTCGTCAATAACCTCCTGGCCAATGAGAGTCGAATCAACGTCCATGACGAGGAGTTTCTTCTCGGAACCGGTCAGGGAACATGGAACAAAGTTCACATGATACCCCCGCTCGCAGAGCGTATCTAAAGCTGCGACCTCTTGCCTGAGCCCGTCAATCTCACCGGCAGAATATTCCGCATCGGCGGTGTAGACCCAATAGGCAGGCCCGGAGAGCTCACCTGCAACCGCGCATTCCTGCATATAGTCAGACTTGCCGTTGGTTAGCTGTAGGCCTTCAACCTCACCGAGAACCTGTAAGAACCAACCCTGATCAAAAGGTGGCGTGCTACTAGTGGCGGGGGCAAAGGCTACAAGGCGCATAGAAACACTCATGGCTCCCATTCTAAAAGTGTCAGCTAAGCCATGTTGCCAGCTAGTGCTCTGACACGCGATACGGATATAACCCTTTGGCTCCCCTTGCAACAAACTAGGCAGGTGAACCCAAAAGGTACTAAAGTTGGGTGCTATGGCATCAGTTCTGGATCTCAAGCACGTCACCGTCACTCGAAACGGCAAAAACCTTATTGACAAGATCACCTGGCAGGTAGATGAGGGCGAGCGCTGGGTCGTCCTCGGCCCTAACGGTGCTGGCAAAACTACCTTGCTCTCCATTGCAGCAGCGCGTCTGCACCCCACGCGTGGTGAGGTAGATATTTTGGACGAAATTCTTGGTGCGGTTGATGTCTTTGAACTGCGCCCACGGATTGGGCTTTCATCTGCTCCGGTAGCTGCTCAGATTCCCGGCAATGAAACAGCCCTAAACGTCGTTATTACTGCAGCTTACGGTGTATCAGGCCGTTGGAATGAAGAGTACGATTCCTTTGACGATAATCAGGGGCTTGCTCTGCTTGAGGACTGGGGAGTGGCTCACCTAGCTGACCGAACTTTCGGGTCACTTTCTGAGGGTGAGAAGAAGCGCGTTCTGATTGCTCGTGCGCTGATGACCGACCCCGAAATGCTGATTCTCGATGAACCCGGTGCGGGCATGGATATTGCTGGGCGGGAGGACCTCGTTAAGCGTCTGACCCATCTCGCTCAGGATCCTTATGCCCCCGCAACTATTCTGGTAACTCACCATCTTGAAGAAATCCCTGCGGGCTTCACGCACGCCCTCCTGCTGCGCGACGGCCAAGTTGTTGCCGCTGGGCCTATCGAGAGCACTCTGACGCAGGAGAACGTCTCAGCTACCTACGGAATGGATCTTGACCTCACAGTTCACCCCGGTGGTCGCTACTCAGCCTTTGCTCGCTAAAGCATGAAACCCAAGCAACTGAGCCCGGAGCAGCTTGCTGAGCGCGCCGAGCGAGTCTGGGCTCTGCCCAACGCTCGCGCGCTGGCTGAGGCCCCTGAAGCTGAGACACGCTACTACACCTCGCTCACCGACGTGAAGCTGCGCTCCCAGAAAGAACCTGAGTGGGGTATCTATATTGCTGAATCGTCTAAGGTAATTCGCCGTGCCCTAGCCGCTGGGCACCGCCCTCTTTCGCTCATACTGAGTGAGAAGTGGGCTGATGACCTCTATGATGTTCTCAGCGCCCACCCCGAGGTACCTGCTTATCTTGGAACAGAAGCTGAACTGGAAGCGGTGACTGGCTTCGCTCTACATCGGGGTGCTCTGGCAGCTATGGCACGCCCCAAACCGACCGCCTTGGCAGACCTGCTTGAGAACGTCCAGCGGGTCGCTATTCTTGAAGATATCGTTGATCACACCAACGTGGGGGCTATTTTCCGCTCTGCCGCCGCCCTTAACGTCGACCTTGTGCTGGTAACGCCCCGCTGCGCTGATCCTCTTTACAGGCGGTCTATCAGGGTCTCTATGGGAACTGTGTTCCAGGTTCCCTGGGCTCGACTTGAGCCCTGGCCCCATGCGCTAGAAACCTTACACAAGGCCGGGTTCGTGACAGCCGCGCTGGCTCTCAAAGAAGACTCCCTGACCCTTACCCAACTGGCGGAAAAACGGCCAGAGAAACTTGCCCTGATTCTGGGATCAGAAGGGCACGGCCTTGCCGCCTCAACGCTGGCTAAGACCCAGCACACCGTCATTATTCCCATGAGCCACGGCGTTGATTCACTCAATGTCGCCGCAGCTAGTGCGGTGGCTTTCTGGGAAACCCGGCCCCAGTCTCACCTGAACTCCTAAAGAGTGATGAACAACCGGCCCTCCTGGGGCTCTAGTTTGCCCAAAGAGTGGTAGAGTGGTGCCTCGGTTGTAAACCGCAACCACCGGTAGGCACCCGCCCCGGTAGCTACAAGATATGCACTGGCAAAATCCAGGGCACGAAGAAGGTATATATCATGCAGGCTGGCATCCACCCTGAATACAACTACGTTCTGTTCCGCGACCTCGCTTCTGGCGAGACCTTCCTGACCAAGTCCACCATGACTTCTCAGAAGACCGAAAAGTGGGAAGACGGCAACGAGTACCCCCTCGTAGAAGTTGAAATCTCATCGGCTTCACACCCCTTCTACACCGGTAAGCAGCGCATCATGGACGCCGCTGGCCGTGTTGAGCGCTTCAACGCTCGCTTCGCAAACTTCGGCAAGAAGGCCTAAGCGCAGGCCACAGGCTTTCTCGCTTAACATCACACCCCGCAACGGCGATTTTTCACTCCTTGCGGGGTGTTTTTGTAGGTTCACTGCGTAGAATTAGGGTCGATTCGCTTTGCGCCAACCCCCAAAGGCGCTCACTGTGAAATAACTATAGGGAGGTACCGTGTCCAAGGCGGTTGAGGGTCAACCTCAGAAAAAACGAAAAAAAGCACTGTGGATTATTCTGCTGTGCCTTATTCTGGTTCCGGCCTTGGCTGCCGGTGGGTATTTACTCATGATTAACAAGGCTTGGAATAAAGCCGAAACTATTGAGAACGCTATGCCCAATGAAGATGGCTCGGTGAACACCGTGCACAACGACCAGCTTCAAGAGATGGTTGATAAAGCAACCAAAGCCCCAGAAGAAATTACTAATGAGTCAGGGGCTAGCCTGAAAGAGAATATCTCTGAGGGCGACTCCGATGGCGATGGCATTCTCGATAAGGTGGAGGGCGGTGCTGTTACCAGCCGTCCCGCCAACACCAACTCCACCGACATCCTTCTACTGGGCTCCGATCAGAGAAGCGGAGCGGAAGCTCAGTACGTGACCGGTGCCCGTGCAGACAGCATCATGGTGCTCCACATCCCCGAAGACGGCTCAGCCGCCTACCTGATCTCTATCATGCGCGATACCTGGGTTAACATCCCCGGCTATGGTTCCCACAAGGTGAATGCTGGCCTGAACTACGGTGGCGTTGACCTACAGGTAGCAACCATCGAACAGCTCCTGGGCATGCAGATGGACCACGTAGCAGAGATTGATTTCGAGGGTTTCAAGGCTCTTGTCGACACTTTAGGTGGCGTCACCGTTAATGTTCCCCTGGCTTTTAATGCTAGCGCTCCAGGCTACTCCTTCGCTGCTGGACCCCAGACCATGACTGGCGGACAAGCCCTTGTTTATGTCAGGGAACGTTACAACTTCAGTGACGGTGACTACCAGCGTGTTCGTAACCAGCGCGCCTTCCTGCGCGGTGTCTACAATCAGCTGCGTTCTGAGGGCGCTTTGAGCTCTGCTGCCAAGCTACTTCCGGTTATCGAGTCCGTTTCGCCCTACATGAAGGTTGACTCGGGGCTTTCACCCGCAGCTATTGTTGGAATTGCTCAGCCGGTTCTGTCCAACGGCAACACCCAGCTTGTCTCATTGACTCTTCCCAACGCTGGCACCGGCTGGTCATGGGACGGGCAGTCAATTGTTGTGCTTGATGCGGCAGCTACCAGCGCTCTATCCCACGCACTACAGACCGATACTATGCCAAACTACATCGCTACCTACGGTGCTGACTAAACAGTAGGGCGCGGCAACTGATTAAAAAATATTGAGGGCCCCTTACTGGGGCCCTCAATATTTTTGTCTCAACAAAAAAGCTTAGTGTTCGAGCGGGTCCTCGGAGACTTCTTCTTCGTCGTAGCTATTGTCTCGACCGTAGAAGAGCGCAAGGAAGGCGATAGAGGCCCCCAGAACAAGGCCCAGGATACCAAGCATGGGCTTGAAGAAAATCATGACCAGGCCGGCAGTCAGAATCAGGCCGCCCAGGATTCCCATGAGCACTGAAATCCTCTGGAGGCCCAATGGGGGTGCCGGGTAGTCTGATTCGTCCTGGTCCTTCCAGGTAGCCGATTCATGGTTGGCCGTGTCGGCAACTGAGGCTGAACGACCGGGAATCAGGGAGCGCTTTTTCTTGGGTGCACTTTCACGGTGGGCTTCGCCCTCGGAGGGCACGAAAGCATCGGGTACATCGTACTCGTCAGCCTCGGGAAGAAGCTCGGGCAGGAAGTTGGGTAGCTCATTGAACCACTCCTGAGTAATCTCGGAGGGGCGCACAGCCTGAACGGTGAGCGAGAGTTCAAAAGCGTTACCGCGAATAGTTCCCCAGGCGCTGGTGAGCTTGTTGTGTTCATAGGCATGGCGGATAACGGGTGCTAGCTGCTCCGAAATCTGTGTTGAGAGCCGACCAACAACCTTACGGTCATGGAGCACATCAACTGAGTCAACGGTACGTCCGTCGGCAAGTTTGATCTGGTTGTTCTCAAGGGAGAGAATGACGCGGCCCTCGCCGGAGGGAGGGAGGATCTCATGGAGGTACTCGGAGTAGTCTTTTTCGTCGAGGACCTTCATGGAGGCTCCCTGGGGCAGGAGCGCTGCCTGGGTGGGCGCCTGGTTGAGGGGGAAGAGCGAGCCCGGTGCACTCAGTGAAAGCAGACCGGCACTTTCGATATAGGTGTCGCCGGTGACCCCACGCAGAACAGCGGTGAGCTGAAGCCGCGCAGTGGCATCGTAGCCTGAGGCAACAACGCGGCAGATGGGGTTCCAGTAGGCTTCGGAGTCTTCTGGGCTCATGCGACCTACTTTGAGATCGTCGACGTAGACCGCGATAGCGTAAGGCTGGTAGGGGTTATCCGGCTCAGGGACCAGGCGAACATCGCCGTTCCAAACCTGCTCCCGGTCAATCAATAATTCTTCAAAAATATGAAGAATTTCGGCGTCGTAATAGTCATCGGTGATGATATGTACGGTGCCACGATCTCCCAGCGTATATTCCGTCACTGCCAGCTCCTATTTCCCTGCAAAACTTACTCTCTATAGCTTCTCACGAAAGCGCCGGTTTTGGTTCGCAATCTCGCCCACCAAAACCGGCTTTCTTTCGATATTCTCAGACTTGAACGCGGCTGGAGTGAGGCAACTCTCGCAAGACTTTTTAGCTGCCCGCTGTGTTGAATTCCTGGGCCGCTAAAATGCGCTGGGCATCATCGAGTAGTTCTCGGATGAGGCGCACCAGTGCTGTTGGCGCGTCTTGGTTCTGAGAAAGCCAGTCCTTGGTGGCGGTGATCACCGGGTGGTTATCTAGGCTTCCCTCAGCAAGTTCCACCGCGGGGTAAAGCCCACGAATAATCCGGGTTGCCATTCCGCCAGAACGTTCACTCCAGGTCTGAGCCAGAAGCTCAAAATAAGGGGAACGGTATTCTGTGCGCAGGCTTTCTGGGCCCTGCTGGAAACCTGCGGCTGTAGCAGAGAGAAGGTCGTTAGAAAGATCGGGGTTGCCGGTGACAGCTTGCCAAGCCTTTGCCTTGGCTTCTGCAGTGGGCAACGCTGCCAGGGCAAAAGCGTAACCACGTTCGGCGGTGGCTGAGGGGCAGTAGCTACGGGCCTGGTCCAGCTCCTGCTCCGTCACCTGCTGGTTCACAGCAAGCGCGTTTAGTGCCTTCCAGCCCAGAGTCTGGTTGTAGCGCACACCGGGGGCCTGGGGGATGTGTCCATCTACCGGGCCGTAGGCACCCCGGGCAACATCGCGTGCAAAGTCGGAGCCCAGCCTCGTATGGCTTGCAAGACTGAGAGCGGTACGAACCATGATGAGCTGTTCATCGCTCCCGGGGGTCGCTGTTTCGAGGGCTGAGAGCAGGGCCCGGAAGAGGGCATCCCATAGTAGGCTCCGCTGATCCTGCGGTGTGTAAAGGGAGATAGCTGATTGAGCCTGAGCCACAATATTGGAGAGGAGCGTTGCAGACTTTTCCTGGGGGAGAGCCTGGCAGACAGCGGTGACGAAGCGGCTGGCCTCGAGCTTGCTGTCTCTGGTCATGTTCCAGAAGCTGCCCCAGAGCAGGCCACGGCTAAGTGGGTCCTCAAGGGTAGAAACGTGGCTAAGAGCCGTGGACAGTCCGGTCTGCTCGGTCAGAGCGACCTTGGCGTAGGTGAGGTCTTCTGCGTTGAGAAGCAGCACGGCGGCATCGGCTACCTGGGCAAGCTCGTCGGCTGAAAGTTTTACCTGTGCTTCTTCTGTTCCTGCGGGCATCTCAAGGGGGATGCTGGCAGTCTGGGTAAGCCGCCCATGGGCGAGAGCCAGTGTTGCAAGCTGGAGCCTGTGGGGGCGACCGATAGATGCGGGCACCTGGGGCGGTAGAGCCTGCTGAACTGTAAGCGTAGCTGGGTTGCCCTGTTCATCGCGTACCAGACGGCAGGAAAGCTCGGATAGCCCGCTTGTCAGCAGCCAGGCATCGGCCCAGGACCGTACATCGCGGTCGGAGACCTCATCGAGTGCCGCCAGGAAGTCGTCTAGGGTGGTGTTACCCCACGCATGACGCTTGAAGTAGAGACGGGCGGCGGCAATAAACTCGTTAAAGCCGACGTAGGCTACGAGCTGTTTGAGAGCCGATGCGCCCTTGGCGTAGGTGATTCCGTCAAAGTTTTGGCGGGCCGCTTCGAGGTGGGGTATCTCTGCCACGATGGGGTGGGTTGTCGGTAGCTGGTCCTGCCGGTAGGCCCAGGCCTTGCGTGAATTGGCGAAGGTGACCCATGATTCTTTGTAGCCGTTGGCTTCTGCTGCGCCCAGGTGGCCCATAAAGTCAGCGAATGATTCTTTGAGCCAGAGGTCCTTCCACCACTTCATGGTGACCAGGTCGCCAAACCACATGTGGCTCATCTCGTGGCAGATGACGTTGGCCCTGCTCTCTAGCTGGGACTGGTCGGCACCGGAGACAAAAATGTAGTTTTCGGTAAAGGTCACCAGCCCGGGGTTTTCCATGGCACCCAGGTTGTATTCGGGCACAAAGGCCTGCTCGTACTTGGGGTAGGGGTAGGGGTAATCGAAGAGCTCTTGGAAGAAGTCAAGGCCCTGCTTGGTGACCGCGAAGATGTTGTCGTGGTCAAAGTGTTCTGCCAGGGACTGGCGGCAGTAGGCAACCAGAGGAATCTTGCCGGAGTTGACCGAGGACTTGGGGGAGTAGGTATCACGGGCGACAAAATACTCGCCGGCAAGGATTGCGGTGATGTAGGTGGAAATCCTGGCAGTCGGCTTGAACACTCGTTTGCTGATGGTTGAGTCTGAGGGGTCTTCTAGTTCCCTTTCTAGTTCTGCGTTGGAGGAGACAACCCAGGTTTTGGGTGCTGTGACGCGGAAGTTGAAGACTGCTTTGAGGTCGGGCTGTTCAAAGCAGGGGAAGACTCTGCGGCAGTCTGCCGGCTCGTACTGGGTGTAGAGGTAGGTGCGGTTATCGGCCGGGTCGGTGTAGCGGTGGAGGCCTTCACCCGAGCGGCTGTAGTAGGAGCGGCCCTTGATGGTGAGGGTGTTCTCTTTTTCAAGGTTGGGTAGTGTAATGCGGGAACCTTGGACTACGTCGTCCAGGTGGAGGGTTTTACCGTTGAGCTTGACGGAATCTACCGCCTGGTGAATGTAGTCGATGAAGGTTGATTGGCCGGCAGCAGCGGTGAAACGGACGGTGGTAGCAACCGGGAAGGTCTCAAAACCTGCCGCTGCGTGGGTCAGGTCGATGTGGACGTCGTAGGTATCAACAGTGATCAGGGCGGCGCGGGTGGCGGCTTCTTGCTGGCTTAAGTTTTCGTTCTTCACATCACCTATGGTAGGTCGCGGGCTACCGGAGGTCTAATACCTAGGGCAGGCTGTCCTTAGAGTGAAGCGGTAGCCGTGCGGGGTCACTGTTTTTGGGGAGCCGATTTGCGGTTCGCCGACCAAACGGTGTATCTTGTTTTTTGTTGCTTTTCTGGCCCCAGCGGGCCGGGAAGTCACCTTGCGCGGGTGGCGGAATAGGCAGACGCGCTAGCTTGAGGTGCTAGTCCTCGTATTAGAGGGTGGGGGTTCAAGTCCCCCCTCGCGCACAGAGCAATCCCCGGTTCTTTGAGAGCCGGGGATTTTTCTATGCCCACCTAACCACCCAGACCAAGGCCGAACCCGGCACCGACCCCAACCGTAGAGGGCCGATAGACTGGGAACATGACAGCCACCAGCCCCACCCCGTCATCCCATCTACCCAAGCTCGAACACACCTACGTCCAGGCCTTCCCATCCCTGGCCCACCCCGTGCAGCCAGAGATACCCGCAGGGTCAAAAGTAGCCTGGGTCAACCACAGCCTGTCCCGCGAACTCGGACTAGACAGCGAGCGCCTCGCCAGCGCCCAAGGACTCACCTGGCTCACCGGCGGGGCAAGCAAAAGCACCTACGCCCTTGCCTACTCCGGCTACCAGTTCGGCCAGCTCTCACCCGTCTTAGGGGACGGCCGGGCCCACCTGACCGGGGAACTAACCCCCAGCCCAAAAGCTGGTGATACTCCTGGGGCCAGAGCCCACCGCCTAGACCTGCACCTTAAAGGCAGCGGCAGGACGCCCTTTTCGCGCCCCGGCTCAGACGGCAAGGCACCGCTGTCAGCAATCTGGCGCGAAGCGGTCATCGGGGAATTCCTGCACGCAATGAACGTGCCGACCAGCAGGGTCCTGGCCATTATCGAAACCGGGGAACGCATCAGACGGCGTTCGCCCCAACCTGAGCCTGCCGGCATCGGGGTGCGTGTGGCTAACAGCCACATACGGGTGGGGACCTTCCAGTACGCCCAGTACCGGGCAGATACGGACATCCGCCGGGAGCTAGTCAGCTACGCCCTACACCGCCACTACCCGGAGGTAGAACTCCCAGCAACCAGCGGTCAAGAGGCCCTGGCCCTCCTGCGCGCGGTAGCACAGAGACAGGCCGAGCTGGTGGCTCAATGGCAGGCGCTGGGCTTCGTGCACGGGGTACTGAACACCGATAACGTGACTATCTCCGGTCAGGCCATAGACTTCGGGCCCTGCGCCCTCATTGACACCTTTAGACGCGGTGCCGTGTACAGCTCAATTGACCAGAATGGGCGCTATGCCTACGACCAGCAACCCGCTGTCACCCAGTGGAACCTTGCGCGCTTTGCTGAAACCCTGCTTGACCTCATCGACGGTGAGAACCCCAACCGGGCTATTCACCTGGCAACAGAGGTCCTGGCCGAGTTTGAAGAGACTATCCGCGACCGGCAGGTTAGTTTGTTTGCGCAGAAAATCGGCTGTGACCTCTCATCAACACCCGTAGAACACCGGGTACAGGTGGCTGCCTTCATCGACCGGACGCTGAACTTACTCGAAGAACAGTCCCTCGATTTCACCGGCTTTTTCAGTTCTCTCACCGGAGGCAGCTGCCTGCTCAAAGGCCAGGAACAGGCCGACTGGCTGGCAGAACAACAGCACCTGCAAGAGCTGACGCAGACCACCCCTGAGCGTGCGGAGCAGTTGATGAAGCGGGCAAATCCCCTCTACATTCCTCGCAACCTTGCCCTGGAGACTGCCCTGCGTCAGGTGGAGCGAGGAAACCTAGAGCCGGTACTGGGCCTCATTGACATCATCAGCAGGCCTTTTACCCCTCAAGAGGGGGCCGAATTTTTACAGACAGCACCCGCCCAGTCACGTTTCTTTGTCAGCTTCTGCGGCACCTAGAACCCCTACACCGGGTAGTGAGGGTAAGAGAAAGGGCCGATGACCCTACACAGGTCATCAGCCCCTTGCTGGGACTAGCGGTTGCGGCGGGAATATACCCACACCACAAGCGCGCTAGACAGATTCTTTACTCTGCTCAGTTTCTTGGGCAGTGGCTAACTGCTTATCAGCCTGCTTCACGCGGGCGCTTTCCTGTAGACCGGAGCTAGTGCGTAGCGGGGGCACCCTAAAGAAGAGAGCAAGAATAAAAGCCAATACCGTAACGAAGAAGCCCACCCAGTAGACCGAGACCGCTGAGGCGGTGAAACCCTCCATGAAGGGGCGGGTCAGGCGGGCATCTGCGCCGTTCAGATACGAGGTATCGGAGGTTGACACTTCAGCGCCCTGAGTTTCCCCGGAGTTTTCTTCGATTTTCTGAGCTATCTGCGGCACTAGCTGATCTACCCAGTAGGTGCGCTGGGCCTGGTCGGACCAGTTAACGGTTAGAGTTCCCTTATCGGCGGTGGCATGGAGTTGGCTGGCAACCTGTTCCAGTGCGGCAGTCTCTGCCTGCGGGCTAGCCTGCTCAATCTGGGCATCGATGACTGTCTGAGCCTGGTCTGCCGCAAGAAGGCCAGCCTCTACCTGCTTCTGAACAGCCTGGGTGACCTGCTCCTTGACCTGAGTATCTGCGGTTGATTTGGCGCTCTCGGCTGCCTGCTGGAGTTGCGTGGCGATACCCGCTTGCGCAGAAGTAAGAATCTTGTTCCAGATCTGATCCATGACGCCCTGATTTTCAGGTGCCTGAGCAACTGCCGGTGTCAGCGCGGCATCGAGCCCTGCGCGCAGGTCATCGTCGTTACCCATAGCTTTAACAATGTTGGCGGGCATCGCAGAGAAGAGAACAGAGAGCAGAACGGCGGTGCCCATTGTGCCACCAATCTGGCGGAAGAAGGTGGACCCTGATGAGGCAACCCCCATGTAGGTCGGTGCCACAGCGTTCTGGGCGGCGAGGGTGAGTGACTGCATGAGCTGGCCCAAGCCAAGACCCATGATGAACATACCGATCATCAGGAACCAGAGGGGGCGGTCAACCGTCATAAAGGTCAGATAGAAGTAGGCAAGGGTCATGAGCGCTGTACCCAGAATCGGGAAGATGCGGTATTTCCCGGTACGGGCAACCATACGGCCAGAAACAATGGAGGCTATCATGATGCCACCCATCATAGGCAGGGTTGCAAAACCGGACTCAGTGGGTGTGAGGCCCACAACAATCTGTAGGTAGAGGGGGATGGTCATCATGGCACCGAACATGCCAAAGCCTACGAGGAAGCCCAGAATCGCAGACATCGAGAAAGCACCGGACTTAAAGAGCGCTAGCGGGATAATGGCATCCTGGCCCATCTTAGCTTCAATGCTAAGGAAGGCTACTAGACCCACAGCAGAAATAAGGTAGCAGGTAATTGCAGAGGCTGAGGTCCAGCCCCACTCACGGCCCTGCTCAGCCACCAGGAGCAGGGGCAGTAGGGCAACGATGACGCTGGTTGCGCCCCACCAGTCAACGCGGGGAGCTTTGCTCTTATCAGCGATAGCGGGCAGATGCAGGAACTTCCAGACCATGGCTAGAGCAACAAGGCCGACAGGTACGTTGATGAGGAAGACCCAGCGCCAGCCAGTAACCCAGAAAATTTCGGGGGCACCGGCGAACATCCCACCGATGAGGGGCCCGAGTACCGATGAGATACCGAAGACCGCCAAAAAGTAGCCCTGATACTTTGCCCTTTCGCGGGGAGCTAGCATGTCGCCCATAATCGCCATGGGTAGGGACATCAGCGCGCCCGCACCAATACCCTGGAAGGCACGGAAGAGGGCAAGCATCATCATGCTGGTCGAGAAGCTAGAGAGTAAGGAGCCCAGAATGAAGACCAGGATGCCCAAGAGGTAGAGGGGGCGGCGGCCGAAGACATCGGAGAGCTTGCCGTAGATAGGGGTGGTGATGGTGGAGGTAATCATGTAGGCGGTGGTTACCCAGGCCTGCTGTTCTAGCCCGTGTAGGTCATCGCCGATGGTGCGGATTGCTGTTGAGACGATGGTCTGATCGAGCGATGAGAGGAACATGCCCGCCATGAGCCCGAGAATAACCAGCATGATTTGCCGGTGGGTCATGATAGGTTTTTCACCCGTGCTGGGCGACACTTTCTTATCTGGTGATGTCACTGTTGGTCTTTCGGTGCATGGGATATTTGCTCAGATTTATTCTAGTTTGCAGTTCTGCAAAAACTTCTAAAAGTTCATGTTCTTTCCCGCACATTCCCTAGCTCACTAGAGCATGTGAGCTTCAACAAAAGGTCAGGATGCACATATTTGTTTTTGTTGGTTTTTTAGGGGGCTGGGCCGGGTAAACCCCACACAAAATACAGGTAAAACCACACTAAAACACATCGAATCGTGGCATAATTGAACTGCCACCAGAAAACATCCACCACGGATTCTGTGAAAGGAACCTAATACCATGGCCCTGGAAAAGAAGCACACCAAGCTCGGCGTTATCGGCGCAGGCGGCGTAGGCTCAGCAACCGCATACGCAGCAACCCTCCGCGGCGCAGCCGATGAAATCGTGATCTACGATATTGCCGCCGACCGTGCTGTTGCTGAAGGCCTGGATATTGCTCACGGCACCATGTTCGCCCACGAAGCTGAGGTTGCAGGTAGCGGCGATATTGAAATCCTACGCGATGCTGACCTGATTATCGTCACCGCAGGCGCTCGCCAGAAGCCCGGCCAGCCCCGCCTGGAACTGGCAGAAGCAAACGTCAACATCTTCAAGGCAATGCTGCCCCAGGTTATGGCAGTAGCACCCAACGCAATCCTCATGATCGTCACCAACCCCTGTGACGTTCTGGCCGTTGTCGCCCAGAAGATTACCGGCCTGCCCAGCGAGCGTTGCTTCGCATCGGGTACCGTTCTTGACTCTTCCCGCCTGCGCTGGCTCATTGCCCAGAAGGCTGGCGTTTCCATCCGCTCCGTCCACGCAAACATCGTGGGCGAGCACGGCGACTCCGAGTTTCCCGTATGGTCAGCTGCCAACATTGGTATGGTTCCTCTCAACGAATGGACCAACGAAGCCGGCGAAAAGGTCTTTACCGACCAGGTTAAGGCTGAACTTGCTGAAGAGGCTATGCGCGCAGCCTACAAGGTCATTGAAGGCAAAGGTTCCACCAACTATGCTATCGGCATCTCAGCAACCCGTATCGCAGAGGCTATCCTGCAGGGCCAGGACGCCGTTCTGAACGTTGCTACCCAGATCCGTGGCCGCTACGGCATCGAAGGCGAAGCTGCCCTCTCACTGCCTTCAGTCGTTTCCCGCGATGGTGTCAAGCGTGTACTCGATGTCCCTATGACCGATGAGGAGATTGAGCGGCTGCGCGCTTCAGCCAACGCAATCAACGCATCATTGGCTACTCTAGGTTTCTAATCAAGGCCGAGTCATCGCCACTCTCGCAAGGGAAGAGGCCTCAGGAGCGCCGATAGGGGCCCGGTAGACAGAACCGGGCCCCAACCTATACCCCCTAAGACGGGGTGGACTTCTGGGGGAAGCGGAAGGGTGGTTTAGCCAAAATTTTCCTGACGGGTATTTCCCACTTTGGGAGAAAGGCTGTAACGTCTACTGTATGAGTACAAATCCTCGTGCCGAACTGGCTTATCTGACATCCGCTCTTGAAGAGCACCTCAACGCAATCGTTAACAGCCGAGGTGAACACGATGCGGCTGTAGACAACGCCTACGTTGCCATTGCCAATGCCTTTGAGCGTTACGAAGAGGCTCTTTTTGACGCTTATGAAGAGGTCACTCCTCTGGAAGTTTTCCTGGATGAAGACGATGACACCGATGAATTCGATTACGAATTTGTGGCTGACGACGCAGAAGATGCTGATCAGGCCGAGTAACCTTAGGGGCTAGAGAAGATTTTGTAGCCTGTTATTCCAAGCACAGCACCGCGAGCGGTGCTGTGCTTTTGTTTTGACTCGCGTAAAGTTCTAGCTGTGGAATGGATACAAGCAGTCATCCTGGGTCTAGTCCAGGGTCTAACAGAGTTTTTGCCAATTTCGTCTTCGGGGCACATTCGCATCATTGGGCAGTTCCTGCCCAACGGTGAGGACCCTGGAGCCGCGTTTACGGCTATTACCCAGCTGGGTACCGAAACAGCAGTTCTGGTGTTCTTTTGGAAGGACATTGTTCGGATCATCAAAAATTGGTTTGGTTCTCTGATCGGTCGAGTTGATAAGAAGGACCCCGATGCTCGTATGGGCTGGTTCATTATTATTGGCTCGCTGCCGATCAGCATCCTTGGCCTGATTCTTGAAGATGCCATCGATTCAACCTTCCGTAGTCTTTGGATTACAGCAACCATGCTGATTGTCTTTGCCCTTTTCCTGGCAATTGCTGACCGAATCGGTAAGGAACAGCGCGATCTGACCGACCTGAATATCAAGCACGGCGTGATTTACGGCTTCGCGCAGGCACTGGCCTTAGTCCCCGGCGTATCCCGCTCAGGTGGCACTATCATGGCAGGTTTGCTGATGGGTTATACCCGCGAAGCCGCCGCTCGTTACTCATTCTTATTGGCGGTTCCCGCAGTATTCGCATCGGGCTTGTACAAGCTCGCCGGTAGCCTCTCTGAGGGCTTCAACGGCTACTACGGTCTGGGCTCAACCGTCGTGGCGACTCTGGTTGCTTTTGTGGTGGGTTACCTGATCATCGGCTGGTTCCTCAAGTACGTTTCGCATAAGAGCTACAGCATCTTTATCTGGTACCGCATTGCGCTGGGCGTAGTACTTTACATCCTTCTGGGGACAGGCATCCTCGTCGCCTAAACTTAGTTGGACTGCACAGCCCGCCCGGAAATATAAACCGGGCGGGTATTGTTTTATCTAGAGAGTTTTAGACTCGGGCACCTGGCCAAATAGGCTGGGGCTGAGCCAAGAAAGTCCACCAAACGTGAGGTATTCATGCGAGCTTGGGAACAACCCCCTATCCCGTCCCTGCCGGGGCAGGCACCCCTTCCTACCATTTTTGATACGGCTCTGGGGGCGCGCGCAACCCTGGAGCGCCAAGAGCAAGCCGGGCTTTATGTCTGCGGTATCACACCCTACGATGCTACGCACATGGGGCATGCGGCTACCTATGTAGCTTTTGACTTGCTGAATCGGGCCTGGCGCGATGCCGGGGTGCCGGTAAAGTTTGCGCAGAATGTTACCGATGTAGATGACCCTCTCTTAGAGCGTGCCGCGGCAACGGGTGTTGACTGGCAGGAACTCGCTGAGCAGCAGATCGAGTTGTTCCGCACCGATATGGTTGCCCTGAATGTTATTGCGCCCGATAACTATGTGAGCGTAGTGGACTCTATTCCTGCTGTTGCTCAGGCGGTGCTAGAGCTATTGGAAAGCGGCCTGGCCTATCGCCTGCCCGGTTTTACCGATGAGCAGGGTAACCAGCAGCCTGAGGGCGATATCTACTTTGACCTTGATGCGGCCCAGAAGCTGGGTGAGGGGAGTAAGCATGGCTGGAAACTGGGCCAGATAGCCCACTACACTCCCGAAGAGATGCTAACTATTTTTAGTCAGCGTGGTGGCGACCCGCTCCGCCCCGGTAAGCGCAAGGCCTTAGATCCGCTTCTGTGGCGGGTAGCGCGAGCTGGTGAACCGTCCTGGCCTGCTGAGGGACTGGGCGCTGGCCGCCCAGGTTGGCACATTGAATGTAGCGTTATTTCGGGTAGCCATCTGGGGGCGCCCTTCTCGGTGCAGGGCGGTGGGTCTGACCTCATCTTCCCGCATCATGATTTGGGTGCCAGCCATTCGTACGCCCTGACCGGCCAGCCTATGGCCCGGCATTACATGCACACTGGAATGGTGGGCCTAGACGGCGAAAAAATGAGTAAGTCCCTGGGTAATCTTGTTTTGGTATCTAAGCTGCGCCAGGCTGGGGTTGAGCCGGCTGCAATCCGTCTTGCCATCATGGATAACCACTACCGTACCGACTGGTTCTGGCACAATGACCTGCTAGATAAGGCTAAGGGACGTTTGGAGCTCTACCGTTCAGCTCTTGCGAGTGCCGAAGGAGAGGCCGATGAAGCGGCCTTAGCTCTCTTAGCGTCTGTTCGTGATGCGCTCGCCGATGATCTGAATTCTCCAGCCGCTTTGGTTGCGATTGACCAGTGGGCACTGTCAGTTGTGGAACACGGTGGTAGGGGTGGCCAGCTGGTAGCCGATCTTTTGTCTGCTCGGTTGGGTGTGCTCCTGGGAGCCTAAGGCCAGTATTCCCTGCACCCCTTAGACAGGTGGCGGTACTCCTACTGAGCGGGAGCCGCCACCGGTCTCTTTTACCAGAAGTCCCCTGGAGCGGGCCCCTAGCCATGAGTAACTAGGAGGGAGAGCCGCCCTCACTGTCCTGCTCTTTGAGGTACTGCTCAAATTCAGCGGCGATATCGACCTTGCTGATATCCCCGATGCTGTCTGCTCTTTCGTAAGTTGATTCCAGTTGCTGGACATAGGCTAGGAGCTCAGGTTCGTCTTCAAGTAGCTCTTTGGCACCCCGTTCCCAGGCCATAATTTCATCTGCTAGTTTTTCAAGCGGCATGGGCAGGCCCGTGATGGCTTCGATGACGCTGAGCAGGGAAAAGGTTGCCTTGGGGTGGGGCGGATGCGCCAGATAGTGGGGCAGAGATGCCCAGAGCGAGAGCGCCGGAATGTCGCGTGCACCAGCGGCATGCGCCAGAACCCCTATGATGCCGGTAGGCCCGGTATAGGTGCTGGGGGCAACGCCCGGGTGCACCAGCATGGTGGGGCTAAAACTTGTGATGCCTACAGGTGCTGGTTGGGTGTGCGGAACCTCATCGAGCAGGGCACCGCAGAAGATGACCAGATCAACTTTTTCCCGGTCTATGAGTTCCAGTAGGTGCTGGCAGTAGTTCTTCCAGGAGAGGGAGGGTTCTTGACCGGTGATGATTAGAATCCGTGTGCCCTTGGTGCTCCACGCTTCGACAAAACGCGTTTGGGGCCAGCTAATCCCCGTGGCTTGGCCCTGAGCTTCGGGTACCAGGTGGGGTCTGCTCTCTGTGTAGGAGTAGAAAGACTCGCTTTCAAAACCAGCAAAAGGCTTGGCCTGGTAGTGTTTTGCCACCAGCTGGACTGCCTGACTGGCGGCTTCACCGGCATCGTTCCAGCCCTCAAAGGCCACCAGCAGGAGGGTAGGTGGCACCTGGCCTTGTTTGCCGGCTTTCTGGGCGTAGTGGGTCAAGAGATGGTGAGGTAGCGGCTGAGTAAACACTCCCCGTATTCTACCCGATATGTGCCGGGCGCTGGTTGGGTAATACACTAGCTTGAGGATAACCCTGTCTTGATGTGACCCTAGGAAGCAGGAGCGAAAGCATGAGGAAAACACCCGGGCTCATGATTGGCCGCTTCGCCGGTGCGCCCATATACCTGCAAAGGTCATGGTTTCCACTGATGGGGCTCGTTATTGCCGGCTACGGTATGCGGCTTGCCTCTTGGCAGAGCTTGAGCACCTTTCAGGGGTATTTGGCAGCGGCCGTTGTCGCTATCACTCTTGCACTGGGTGTCTTCTTACATGAACTTGCACACGCGACGGTCGGCAGAGCACGCAAGGCCCGAGTCTCTTCTATCACGCTCAATATGTGGGGCGGGCAGACCCTCCTGCACACTATGTCTGCTTCAACTGCCCTGTGGGTGGCCTTAGCTGGGCCGCTAATGAATTTTGTGGTCGCTTTAGCCTGCCAGATCATCTGGGCACTTACTGGCACCGCTGAGTTTTACGGCTTCCACCTGGCTGTGCAGGTCAACCTAGCCATAGGGCTTTTCAACCTCTTACCTACCTTTCCTTTAGACGGCGGGTATGCGGTTGAAGCTTTGATCTTCCTGGTGGTGCGGAGTCGCTCAACGGCTCACGCCTTGGTCACCTACACCGGCTTTCTGCTCCTAGCACTGTTGATTGGTTTTCTCCTGATGACCGGTTTTTGGCAGAGCCCCATCACCTTAATCGTTGGGGCGCTCCTTATCGTATATATCGGGGCCGGGCTCCTACCAGCTGTTCAGAAACTTGGAATGAACTCCGATACAGGCCACCCTCTGCACGTTCAGCAACTCATAGGACCTGCTAGCTGTGAATTTGACAGTGAACTTATCGGTCTTGCCGCACAAGGCTGGGACGGCCGGAGCGACATCGTTCTTATCAGCCAGGGCCAAGGAAAACCCGAATTTCGCGCAGTGGTACCAGCAAGTACCCTAAGAGCCTCCTACCAGAGCCTGGCCTACCAGCCCCTAGCCGCTATTGCCCAGCCCCTGCAAAGACGGCATCTCACCCTAAGCTCAGGGCCCACCGATATCATAGACGAGTACCAGGGCTTTGCCAGCTACACAGAACCGCCCGCCGAGAACGCCCTCGACAGAATCTGGCTAGTGACCGGCACCGCTGGCCCCGCCGGAACCGTAACCGCCCAGGACATAGCCGGAGCGCTCAGCAGCATCACACCGCCCTCACCCTGAGACGGCAGGTGTGCTCACCGGTGCTTTATCTGAGACAATGGAAAAAACACTTTAACGAAAGAGATTTCTGACCTTATGAGCACCCCCACCGGTAGCATTAACCGTCGCGGTCCCTTCCGACCTGGCGAGCGCGTACAACTCACCGACGAACGCGGACGCATGACCACCATTACCCTCACCGAAGGGGGCCAGTACCACTCCCACCGTGGCTTCTTCCAACACAGTGAACTGATTGGCCACCCTGAGGGTACCGTGATTGAGAACTCCGAAGGCTTTAAGTTCCAGGCCCTGCGCCCCCTCTACAAGGACTTTGTTCTCTCCATGCCGCGCGGGGCAGCTGTTGTATACCCCAAGGATGCAGGGCAAATCGTTGCAATGGCCGATATCTTCCCCGGCGCTCGCGTCATTGAAGCGGGTGTGGGTTCTGGGGCACTCTCAATTGCCCTCTTGCGTGCTGTGGGCGATCAGGGGCACCTGCGTTCCTTTGAGCGGCGTGAAGAGTTCGCTGATATCGCTCGCGGTAACATCGAGACCTTCTTTGGCGGTGCCCACCCTGCCTGGACCCTAACCCTGGGCGACCTGGCCGAGACCCTGGGCGATGTCGAAGAACCCGGCAGCGTTGACCG
The DNA here is from genome assembly GCF_048513535.1 of Rothia sp. CCM 9416. Lineage (NCBI taxonomy): Bacteria > Bacillati > Actinomycetota > Actinomycetes > Micrococcales > Micrococcaceae > Rothia > Rothia sp. CCM 9416. The sequence goes on from NZ_JBLXXR010000016.1 coordinate 21,394, forward strand.
GGCTGTTTTGGATATGCTGGCACCCTGGGAATGCCTGGACGCTGTTGCCCAGGCACTGGCACCCGGCGGCGTTATTATCTGCTATGTAGCAACCGTTACCCAGCTCTCCCGCGTGGCAGAAGCCCTGCGCGCTGATGGCCGGTTCACCGAACCCGAGTCACACGAGACCATGGTGCGCGGCTGGCATGTTGAGGGCCTAGCTGTACGCCCCGATCACCGCATGGTAGCTCACACCGGCTTCCTGATTACCGCCCGCCGTCTGGCAGACGGTGCAGAGCGTCTGGCACCCAAGCGCCGCGCCTCTAAGACCGACTTTTCCGAAGAGGATATGAATGCCTGGACCCCGGCTGCCCTGGGTGAGCGCAAGGTATCGGACCGTAAGCTCCGCCGGGCGGGCCGTGACGCCTTGAGTCTGGCCGAAAAGGCAACATCAGCTAGCCAGCACGCTCAAGAAACAGAGTAGAAAAGCCGTGAATCTCCCCGGTGCCCGCGGGCATCTACTGAGGGCACCAGGGGACGGGCAACAGAAGAGATGATCAGTGATGAGTGAACAGATGAATGTTTCGGCAACCGACTACGAACGTATTTTGAGGCAACTCAATATAGCCAACGATAACCGCCGGAACCTTGACCGCCAGCTCCGTGCTGCTGGTGAGAGAAACCAAAAGCTGGTCACCGCACTCACTAAAACTAAAAACGAGATTGAGCACTTGCGTTTAGCGCTTTCTCAGGAGGTAGCGCCGCCGCTGAACTCGGCTATTGTTCTAGCAGTACACGGTGCCAGCATGACCTACCAGGACTTGGCTAAGGGTAAGACCCCCGCTGAGATAGAAGAGCACCTGGACGTATTCTTAGGTGGGCGTCTGGTGCGCATTACCTGTTCTCCGCTTCTTCCCCTCTCTACACTTAAACCCGGCATGACGGTCTTGCTCAATGAGCACAGTCAAGCTGTCCTCTGCCTGGGCTTTGAAGGCTACGGGGAGCTGGTCGTGGTTCGAGAGCTCCTCGATGACACTCATGCGGTCATTGATATGCCCAACCAGTCAAAGGCTGTCGCCCGAATCTCGGGCGCACTGAACCCCGCTGACCTGAGGCTGGGCGATACCGTCACCTACGATTCGCGGATCCAGATGATTACCTCCCTGGTTCCGCATACCGATGCCCAAGAATTAGTCCTTGAAGAAGTCCCCGATATCACCTATGACCAGATCGGTGGCCTCAGTTCACAGATTGACCTCATTCGTGATGCCGTTGAGCTGCCCTTCCTACACCCCGAAATCTATCGCCAGTACGAGCTGACCCCGCCCAAGGGAATCCTGCTCTACGGCCCTCCGGGTAACGGCAAGACGCTCATAGCCAAGGCCGTAGCCAACTCACTGGCAGCCCGCGCAGCAGAGAAAGCAGACGACGGCATCCGCAAGACCGGTTACTTCCTCAACATCAAGGGCCCAGAGCTTCTCGATAAGTACGTGGGGGAGACCGAACGCCAGATTCGCGAGATCTTCACCGCCGCCCGCGACAAGGCCCGCGCCGGTCACCCTGTAGTCGTTTTCTTTGACGAGATGGAATCCCTTTTCCGCACTCGCGGCTCCGGACGATCCTCGGACGTTGAAACCACGATTGTTCCCCAGCTGCTTTCCGAAATTGATGGCGTTGAGCGCCTAGATAACGTCATTGTCATCGGCGCAACCAACCGTGAAGACATGATCGACCCGGCTGTGCTACGACCTGGCCGTCTGGACGTCAAAATCCGCGTCAACCGCCCCAACCGGGCAGGAGCCGCAGAAATCTTTGGCCTCTACCTCACCGCTCAACTCCCCATTAGTCAGAGCGAAATCGACCGGGCCGGCTCAAAAGAAGCCGCCGTTAGCACCATGATTGAAACCGTGGTTAGCCAGCTCTTCTCCACCGATCCGGCCAACCGCTACATCCTCATCGACCTAGAGAACGGGGTCAGCCGCTGGCTTTTCCGCGGCGACTTCCTCTCCGGTGCCGTTATCCGCAACATCGTAGACCAGGCCAAAAAACTGGCCATTAAGTCCTACCTTTCCACCGGCGCAGACGGGATCACCACTGAGCACCTGCTTGAAGCGGTCCGCGCAGAGTTCGAAGACCAGGTCGAAGTACCCCAGGCCGCAGAAATTGAAGACGTCCTCTCCACCCTGAACATCCGTTTACGCGTCCTCCGAGTAGCACCAGCACGCTCGGTCGAAGCTGAATAAGAGGAGGATACCGTGACCGTTCGCCGCATCATGGGAGCCGAAACCGAATACGGGGTCCATGCCCCAGCTAAGCCCCATGCTAACCCCACCGTTCTCTCGGCCTTTGTCGTCAACACCTATGACACCCTCTTTAAAGAGAAGCTCACCTCCGAGCTCAACAGCACCTGGGAATACAGCTCAGAAACCCCGCTCACCGATGCCCGAGGCTTCACCGTTACGCGCGAAAAGGCCCACCCCAGCCAACTCACCGACACAGCTCAAATCCTGACCAGCGAAGACATCGCCGCCGAAGCACTCAGCGAAGCGGGTCACTTTGCCGAACGCATCGACTGGGACGCGGTCACCATGAACTCCATACTGCCCAACGGCGCTCGCCTCTACGTAGATCATGCCCACCCCGAGTACTCATCTCCCGAAGTCACCAACCCGCGCCATGCGGTTCTGTGGGATGCCGCCGGGGACCATATAGCAGCCCAGAGCGTAGCAACCATTGAGCGTATGGTTCAGGGGGAGCAGAGCACCATGCCTGCTGTTAACCTCTATAAAAACAACACTGACGGGAAGGGGCAGTCCTACGGGTCTCACGAAAACTACCTGCTCCCGCGCTCAGTAGATTTTGAGTACCTGACAGCGGCCCTACTGCCCTTCTTCGCCACCCGCCAGATTATGGTGGGTGCTGGACGCGTAGGGCTGGGAACAGCAGCGGAGAGAGCCGGCTTCCAAATCTCACAGCGCGCCGATTTCTTTGAACGCACCGTTGGCTTAGAAACCACAGTTCGCAGGCCTCTGGTTAATACTCGGGACGAACCGCACGCCGAGAGCAGTAAATACCGCAGGCTCCACGTGATCACCGGCGATGCTAACCTCTCACACTACTCAAACCTGCTGAAGTTTGGCACCATGTCCTTGGTACTGAACCTGGTAGAGGCTCAGCAGGTCCCAGCCATTAAGCTGGCTAACCCGGTGCAAGCCATGCACGCTGTCAGCCATGATCTTAGCCTCAAACAGCCCCTGGCACTGGCTAGCGGCGGAGAAATGACCGCCCTGGAGATTCAAGATGCCTACCTCCAGGCCGCCCGAAACCTCGAAGCCAACCCCGACCCCGAAACCCAAGAGATTCTGGATCTTTGGGCAGACACACTCCAGGCACTAGAACATGATCTGCTCTCCCTGGCAGACCGACTGGACTGGGTTGCCAAATACGCCCTCATGAGCTCCTACATTGCCAAGGGCCATACCTGGGCCGACCCCAAACTGGCAGCCATCGATCTGCAATACTCCGATGTCAGAACCACCAAAGGCCTCTACCACAAGCTGGTAGCCCTGGGGCGCATGAAGACCCTCTTCACCCCACAAGAGATTGCCCGCGCCGCCCACGAACCGCCTCGTGACACTCGCGCCTATCTTCGCGGCAAATTCATCACCACCTGGCCCGATGAAGTCCTAGGAGCTAACTGGGATACCCTCTCAGCCCGCAACCCGCTCTCAATTGACCTGCACCGTCTGCACATGGACGACCCCACCGGCTTCACCGCAGAAACAGTAGAACCCCACCTCGGTCTTGCCCACGCTGACCAACTCTTCGCTCTATTGAACAAGACCGAACACTAACCAACCCCAGCAAAGGAAAACACCATGGAACGCATCCAAAGCCAAGCACAGAACCAGAAGCAGGCCACCAGCCAGGGAACCGACGAAATCCAACTGGCAACCACAACAACCGACATCAACCACCAGGCTGTCTCCGAAATCGATGACCTCCTAGCCGAAATCGACGGTGTCCTCGAGGAAAACGCAGAAGACTTCGTCAAAGGATTCGTCCAAAAGGGCGGCCAATAAGAGCCCCAGGCCCCACCCACACCCCTCAACCAGCGGCAAGGACACAGATGGAACGCAGAATATTCGGAATCGAAACAGAATTCGGTATCCGCTACATACCCCGTGGGCTCGGCCCCCTCTCACCCGAAGAAGCAGCCCGAAAGCTCTTCAAACCCGTTGTCGACACCTGGCGCTCATCGAATGTCTTTCTTCCCAACGGGGGACGACTCTACCTCGACGTAGGCTCCCACCCCGAATACGCCACCGCAGAAACCGCCTCAATCCGCGACGCCCTTACCCAAGACAAAGCGGGGGAGTACCTGCTCAATGACCTGGTCAACCAAGCACAAGACCATCTCGAAGCAGAGGGCTACAAGGGCCAAATCTTTCTCTTCAAGAACAACGTAGATTCGGCCGGCAACTCCTTTGGCTCCCACGAAAACTACATGCTCGAACGCAAAGTAGAATTCTCCCGGCTCATGCGATCGCTCATACCCTTCCTCATCACACGCCAAATCATCGTAGGCGCTGGCAAAACCCACCCCCAAGGCCCACCCCAATGGGGCGGACGCACCCTCGGAACCCCAGGGCACCCCAGCTACTCCTTCTCCCAACGGGCCGACTACATCTGGGAAGGCTCATCAACCGCCACCACCCGAGCCCGCCCTATCATCAACACCCGCGATGAACCCCACGCCGATGCCTCTCTCTACCGCCGCATGCACGTCATCAACGGCGACTCCAACATGTCACAGGCAACAACCCTGCTCAAACTCGGAGCCACCGAGCTTGTCCTGCGCATGCTCGAAGACTACTACCCCCTGAATACCTACGACATCAAAGACACCGCAACCGCCCTGCGCGTCATCTCCCACGACCTCACCGGCACCGCCATCTTCGATCTGTCCAACGGCACCCAGGCCAACGCACTGACCCTACAACGCCACTACCACCAAGCGGCCACCCAATACATTGAGCACAAAGGCCCCCACCACCCCGATGTCCCCTATGTACTCGACCTCTGGGGGCGGGCCCTTGACGCGGTTGAAACAGGCGACACCTCCCTCATCGACACTGAAATCGACTGGGCCATCAAGAAAAAACTCCTGGACACCTATATTGCGCGGGGCGCTCACGGGTATGACGACCCCAAGATTCAACAGCTTGATCTTGCCTATCATGATATTGACCCGGAGCGCGGCATCTTTGGGTTGCTCAGCCGTAAGGGTCTTATCAAGAACTTGGTCGAGCAAACCGACATAGCCCATGCGGCAGTCAACCCACCAGCAACACGCGCTGCACTTCGTGGCCGCTTTATTAGCGCCGCCAGAGCCGCGGGGGAGCCCTTTACCGTTGACTGGGTTCACCTGAAGCTCAACAACAGACCCCAGCACACCATCATGTGCAAAGATCCGTTTGAAACTCAAAATAGCCAGCTAGATGAACTGCTCAGTTCTCTAGGGCACAAGGAAAAACAGACCTGGCAGACCCCGTTTATTTAGTGGATATTAGCAATTTTTCAGAACTCAACCAGGTCTATCAGATAGTATGAACCCGGTTAAGAATCCCGTCATATTTGGCAGACCCTAGAAAGTGAACCCCCGTGAAGAAAAAGTCAACCCTCATCCTTTCAAGTGCAGCCGCGCTCGCTTTGGCGCTGTCGGCCTGCGGCACTGGCTCAAGCAACAGCTCGAAGCTCTCAGATGTCAACTACTCCATGAACGGTGCAACAGCTCAGCCATCAGTCTCTTTTGCTACCCCCTTTGCGGCTTCTGATGCTGAAGCCTACAAGATTTCTGATGGTGAGGGTGAAACCATTAAGGACGGCGACACCCTGCTCGTTGATGCCACTGTCTTTAACGGTGCAGATACGAGTGCCCTTGATAGCACTTACGCTAGCAATCCCATGATTATCCCTGTCGGCGAAAGCCTGAAAACAGCGGCTCCCGAGCTCTACGAGATTCTGGTTGACTCCAAAGTGGGTGTATCTTTCTCATACACCACTAACATCGACGCTACATCCACCGCAACAGCTTCGGCTACACCGACTGTCTCACCCGGTACAGCAACCAACGTTGAGGTCTACACGGTTTCAGGCAAGCTACTGAAGAGCGCTGAAGGTCAGGCTAAGGAGAAGAAGTCAACCGCGCTTGAATCTTTCTCGCTCACCGATGACGGTACTGCTACCCTCAAGCTTGCTGAGGATCGCGGGGATGCACCCACCGAGCTCTATACCGAGGACTTAATCACCGGTAACGGCCCGGCTATTACCGAAACCGATACTGTTTACGTCAACTATGTCGGTGCGACCTGGTCTGACGGCGCTGAGTTTGATGGAAACTACGGCAAGACCCCCGCTGGTCTCTCTCTTTCACAGGTTATTGAGGGCTGGAAGAAGGGCCTAGCTGGCAAGACCGTTGGCTCCCGTGTGCTTCTCATAATCCCGAGCGAGCTGGCATACGGTGAAGATGCCGCTAGCTCGGGTGCCCCTGAAGGTGCCCTGGTCTTTGTCGTTGATATTGTCGGTAGCGCTCCTTCTCGTGCAGAAGCTTCTCCCTCCGCTACCGCTGAATCTGCTCCCGCGTCCGCTGAAGCAACAAGCACTGAATCCGAATCTGCTGAAGCTTCAGCCTCAGCGAGCGAATAATACTTTAGAAGGGTAATAATCTTATGTCTTTTGGTCAGCGCAAACTTGATCGCACTAAGCCAGAAATTGATTTTCCGGAAGGTGGCGTGCCCGAAGAGCTCGTTATCATCGATGAAATTGAGGGTGCCGGCGATATCGTCGAACCCGGTGACACAGTTTCTGCGCATTATGTTGGTGTTGCCTTTTCCACCGGTGAAGAATTTGATGCCTCGTGGGGTCGAGGGGAACCGCTCCGCTTTCAGGTAGGTGTTGGTATGGTTATTCGCGGTTGGGACCAGGGCCTGCTCGGCATGAAGGTTGGTGGACGCCGTCGTCTGGAGATTCCTAGCGATATGGCCTATGGCGAGCGCGGTGCCGGTGCTGCAATTGGCCCCAATGAGTCACTGATTTTTGTTGTTGATCTGGTCGATGTCACCAAGCGGTAAGGCCTAACAGGTTCAGCAAAAATCTGTGTTTAGCCCCCGGACAGCTCAGTCCGGGGGCTATCTTTGTATATGTGACTTCAAAAGCTGTGGAACGTTCATTAGCGCTCTTAGAAGTGCTTTCTGCTATGCCCCGGGGTATTGAACGTGAAGAAATTAGGTGGCGTGTACCGGGCTATCGTAGTTTAGGAACGCTCGCGGCTTTTGAAAGAACTTTTGAGAGAGATAAACAGGTTTTGCGTGCTTTGGGTATCAGCTTGGTCGCTGAGCGTGATCCATCGGTTGAGTCGGGTTTTATCTACCGTGTTGAGCGGAGGGTTCCTGCTGCGCCGGTTAGTTTCTCTTTGATTGATTGTGCTGTTTTGAATCGCTGTGCTCGTGCCTGGGAGGGAACCGACCTTGAACGTCAGGTGCGTTCAGCTTTGCTTAAACTTGGGACTTTAACTGGCTATGGTATCCAGGAGGATTCTGGGGAAGTGGCACGCTTTACGGCGGGGCCTGGTTTATCAGAGTGCCTTACGTCCTTGGCAGAAGGCAAGGGCGTTAGTTTTTCCTACGGAGCGTCGTCCGAGAGCCGAAAATTATTCTGCTGGGGCTTGGGTTTGCGTTTCGGGCACTGGTATGTGACAGGTTGGGATGCTGATCGTAGGGAGCGGCGCCTCTTTAGGCTTGATCGTATGAGCGATGTCAAGGTTCTTGCTCTTGAAGGGCCGCTGCCACCGGCAGGATTTAGCATGATAGAGGTGCTGGAACAGCTAAGTTCGGCAGAAACTCCACATGTCCTGACGGTGCCCCTCAGCGATGATGGCGCAGATTCAGAGGTTCAGCAGGTTCTTGTCTCACCGTCGTTTGGGGTCCTTGAATCTGCACGTAGCGCTCTTGCACAAGGCAGGACCCACATGGTGGGTGAGATAGCTAGCTACTCTGTTGGGGCAACAATAGATACCGGGTACCAGGCTGAGGTAGCTCGAGCAGAAGAGCAGTTGCGTTCAGAGCTGTTGGCTTGGCACCGGCAGACTCCGCAGCTTACTTCGCCGTCCAACCCAAAAGAGTGGAAGCCCATTGCGCCACAGCGTTCTCGTGAAAGCGCTTCAGAGCAGTTGGTCAGATTGCTTCTGATGGTGAACCTGGTGTCTGAGAAAGAGGATATGTACCTTGCAGAGATCGCAGATTTCTTTGATATGCCGGAGCGAAAGATCCGTACAGAGCTTGAGAATCTCTCCTACAGTTTGAACTATGATTCTCTGGAGGTGGAGATCAGGAGCGACGGGTTTGTTACAGCTTCTGGGCGGCCGTTGATTACCTCAGGTGTAAGGCTCACGGAAGCTGAATCTCTGGTTCTAGTCCTGGCGCTTGAGCTGATTGCGAGTTCAGAAGCCAGCAAAGTGTATTCGCTCCTGAAGTTTAAGCTCTGGTCAGCGCTGGGCAATGATGATCAGAGGGGGAGTAAGTCCCTTCAGAATCGTGTTGCTGTTTATCAGGCGGATATCGATGCTGAGCTGGCGTATGCTCTGGAGCACCGTGTTCCTTTAAATATCACTTATCGCTCGCGTAAGGGCACAAGTAGCAGAACGATTGAGCCGGTGAGCCTGGTTATCGATAACGGGCCAAAATATGTTAAGGCCTGGTGCCGAACTGCCAGGGAATATAGAAATTTCTCTCTTGGCTCGATTCTTGAAAGTCGTTTAGCTTTTGGGCAAGTCTACGAACACCAGCCTGAAAGTGGTAGCAGCTCTCCACGCGAGTGGCTCAGAGAGCTCGTGGGTAGTAAGGGTGCTGGGCAAGAGATTGAACTTGTTCTTCCCTCAGATATCTCAGGTGGCCACCGGGAGAAATCTGTTGCCTTGCTCAATAGATATTCGCGGGAAGTCGCTGAAACATCCCAAGGGCTTTTTTATCGCCTATCAGTGGTTTATATGTCGTGGTTCTTTGATTTTTTGGTTGAGCTTGGGCCAACGGTATTTGTACTCTCACCAATGAAAATACAAAAGGAACTGGTAAATCATATAGAAACCACGGGTATGGGTAAAAGCTGAGTATGTGCCATAGATGAGTGTACAAAGAATCACTGCAAGCCTAGAGCTAAATGTCCTGCTCTCTCTTGGTGATTGGCATATATAATGAGGGGTATGCCTTGGTGGTTTTGGATAGTCCTATGGAGTGCACTGGTTGTGTGCTCCTTTGGTGTACTAGCCTGGCTTTTGTACCGTGTCTTCAAGAAGGCAATGCAGGCTATTGATGCGGCCCAGGAATGGGAGAACGATATCAATAGCCAGCTAGGGCAGGCAAGGGTTGTCGGTTCGGTGGATAAAACTACTTCGCCGGCTTTCTTCACACCTGTCAGAGCGGCATATTCGGATTATGTCCAGGGCAAAAATACTCGAACGCTCGACCGCGCCCAGCGTCGCACTCAACGCCGCAGCGAACTCGGTCAGCCCCAACTCATGGGAGACCTTAAACGTCTCCAAGAAAGGTGACGAACGTGTTTGGTAATCTCGCTTCTCATCCTGGCCACCTCCTTATTCTCGCTATCATCATTATTCTGCTTTTCGGTGCTCCCAAGCTCCCCGGCATGGCTCGTAGCCTGGGTCAGTCCATGCGCATCTTCAAGTCAGAGGTCGATGGTCTCAAGAAGGATTCTAAGAAAGATAACACCACAGTTGCCGGATCTACTACTGATGACGTAGTTTCGGGCGAAGTTATCAATAACCCCACCAACACTGATCAGAACAAGGGCCTCTAAGTTAGAGACTCCTTGGTTCTTTTGAGCGTTTTTGAGTAAATATCACAGCCCGTACCCAGGATTAGTGGGTGCGGGTTTGTGGGGTTCCACTGAAATAGCAGAAGGCTATGATGGCGAAAAAACATAACCGGAAGAACAACCCTCAGGCAACCATGGCCCTGAGTGAGCACTTCCGTGAGTTCCGTTCCCGGCTCATTAAAGCGGGCATCGCGACCATTATCTGTGCTGTGGCAGGTTTTTTCCTCTATCAGCCTTTCATGGAAGCTATTAGTGCTCCTGTCTATGCAATCAATGTTGAAAGCGGTCGGACAGCTGCGCTCAACTACGCGACTGCTACCTCACCTTTTGATCAGCTAGTGAGGGTATCGCTGTACATTGGACTGGTTATTGCCAGCCCCGTCTGGATTTATCAGCTGTGGGCTTTCATCACACCGGCCCTCTATCGCAAGGAAAAACTCTACACCCTGAGTTTTGTCTTTACAGCCATTCCGATGTTTCTGCTAGGCACGGCGCTGGCCTGGTGGGTTTTGCCTACAGCGGTTGAAACCTTGACCATGTTCAGCCCAGATGGGGCTACTAATTTTTTTACAGCCGATGTCTATGTCGGTTTTGTGGTTAAGTTCCTGCTTGTTTTCGGTTTATCATTTGTCCTTCCAGTTGTCTTGGTTGGTCTAAACTTTATTGGCTTGATTCGGGGCAAAACTATTCTCAAGTCTTGGCGTTGGGTTGTTGTGGTTGTTGGCTTGCTGGCAGCTATTGCGGCTCCCGGTAACGACATCATGTCTATGCTCTACCTAATGCTTCCTCTACTCTTTTTCTTCTTTGTGGCCATTGGCATTTCCATGCTCAATGACAAGCGCAGGGATCGGAGGAACGCCAAGCTTGCAGAGGGCCTGGCACACGATCAACTTAGCCGAGCAACTAGCGCTGAAGAACTTGAGCGGCTTGGTCGAGAAAATCTCTAGTTTTAAGTAGACCCCGGTAGTTTGTTTACCGGGGTTTTTGCTTATCCGCCTTAGGCCGAAACTGGCCGTAGGAACCCTGAGTGGCCTCCGGTCCCCTCTAAGATGGACTGTATGGCTAGCTATGCTGAACAATATCTTCGCTCACAGGAGCGCGCTGCTCAATCACGTACGGTCCTGCACAGATTCGAACAGACCTTAGAATTCCCCCTCGATAGTTTTCAGCGTGAGGCCTGCACCTCGGTTGAAAATGGTAGGGGTGTGCTGGTTGCAGCCCCAACAGGTGCCGGCAAGACTATTGTTGGCGAATTTGCTATCTATTTAGCCTTGAAACAGGGCAAAAAGGCTTTTTACACAACCCCCATTAAGGCACTGAGTAATCAGAAGTACCATGACCTTGTTGACCTTTATGGTCATGAGGCTGTGGGCCTGCTGACAGGTGACACCTCCATCAATTCTGAGGCGGACATCCTTGTGATGACCACCGAGGTTCTCCGTAACATGCTCTATGCTGGGTCGGCGACCCTTCAGAATCTCGGGTATGTCGTTATGGACGAGGTTCACTACCTAGCTGACCGCTCGCGGGGCGCTGTCTGGGAAGAAGTTATTATCCACCTACCGGAACACATCTCTGTCATCGCTCTCTCGGCAACTATCTCTAACGCAGAAGAGTTTGGGGCCTGGCTCGACATGGTGCGCGGGAGCACCGATATCGTTGTGTCCGAACACCGCCCAGTGCCGCTGTGGCAGCATGTGATGGTGGGCAAACAGCTCCTGGACTTGTTCATCGGAGAGACTACAGTTGAGGATGCTGCCAACTCTGCTGAAATTCCGGCTGTTAATCCTGAGCTGGTGAAGCTGAGCCATAGGCCGCGTTCTAGGAGCGGGCGGCAAGAAAAGTCTTTTTCCCGCTTGGGCAGGGGACGGCGGGGTAAATATGAAGAAGGGTGGGAAAAAACACGACACAGCGCTGAGGATATAAGGCCTCAGAGAGTTTCTCGCCCGCAGATGATTCGGGCTTTGGACCGTGACGGTCTGCTACCCGGTATCTGTTTTATTTTTTCAAGGGCCGGTTGCGATGCGGCCGTATCTCAGTGCATTGACGCCGATGTTAGGCTGACGACCGATTCTGAAGCTCAAACAATTCGCGCATACATCGCAGAGGCAACGTCATCTCTTGATACATCGGATCTTGCTGTTCTTGGCTTCTACGAGTGGCGAGAGGGACTTACCCGAGGGGTGGCTGCACACCATGCTGGCCTGCTACCTGTCTTCAAGGAAGTCGTGGAAACGCTCTTTTCTCAGGGGCTCATCCGCATGGTGTTCGCAACCGAGACTTTGGCTTTGGGGATCAATATGCCTGCCCGCTCTGTGGTCTTAGAGAAGCTCACCAAATTTAATGGTGAAACCCATGTCGATATTACGCCGGGGGAGTACACCCAGCTGACAGGAAGGGCAGGCCGTCGAGGGATCGATATTGAGGGTCACGCTGTTGTCCTGTGGCGTCCTGGTCTGGAACCTCAACAGGTAGCTGGCCTGGCCTCAAAGCGCACCTATCCTCTCAATTCGTCCTTCAAACCGACCTACAATATGAGTGCTAACCTGCTTGCCCAGTTTGGTGCGGAACGTACAAAGAAGATTCTTGAAAGTTCGTTTGCCCAATACCAGGCAGATAAGTCAGTTGTAGGTATTGCCCAGCGGGTGCGCAAGAACGAGAAAGCTCTTGCAGGTTTTGAGGAAGCCATGACATGCCACCTGGGTGATTTTACCGAATACGCATCGTTGAGGCGGGAGCTTTCTGAGCGTGAAAAGAAAGCTGCCAAGGGCCGCTCACGCCTGCAGCAGTCACAGGCCATCGCCTCGATTCTTGATTTGCTTCCTGGCGATATCATCGAGATTCCCGAGGGCCGGAACGCAGGACCAGCTGTGGTACTTTCGCGGGCCGAATCTTTGGAGAACCCCAGGCCTTCAATCCTGACCCTCAAAGCTCAGCTAAGGCGCCTTGATCCGCGTGATCTCGCTGGCCCTATCCTACCTATCTCCAAGATCAAGGTGTCCAAGAAGTTCACGGGCAAGACCCCCAAGGAACGCCGTGATATGGCCTCAAGAGTTCGCGAGGCTCTCTACCATGAATTACCCGCGCGTAAAGGCTCACAGAAAAAATACTTTAGTGAACGCGATACCGGAGAGTCACAGGCAATCGATAGCTTGCGTAGCTCATTGCGTAATCACCCCTGCCACGGTTGTTCAGAGCGAGAAAACCACGCCCGGTGGGCCGAACGATGGTACAAGCTATCGCGGGAGACAGATGGGCTCCGCCGCCAAATTCAAAGACGTACCAATACAATTGCCCAGGTCTTTGAGCGTATCACGCTGCTTCTTGCTGACTTTGGTTATGTCGATTTCAATACTGGTGAGCATACATTGACCTCTCGTGGCGCATCACTGCGTCGCATCTACGGTGAGAAAGACCTTCTGACCTCTCTGTGCCTTGAAGACGGTTTCTTGCAGGGGCTAGACCCAGCAGCAACTGCCGCTGTTGTGTCATCCTTAGTCTACGAAGCTAAACGAGAAGAATTCGGGCTACTGTCTCGCTATCCATCCTCGGGAGTTGAAGAGGCCCTCATGAAGGTCCTGAAACATTGGAGCACTCTCAACGATGCAGAAAAACTTCATCAACTACCACAGACCTCATCACCCGATTTCGGTATGGTCTGGCCAATTTATCAGTGGGCACGCGGCCGCAACCTGGATCGAACCCTGTCACAGTCGGACCTCGTGGCGGGTGACTTTGTCAGGTGGACTAAACAGGTTATTGATAGTCTTGACCAGATTGCCCACGTATCGATTACAGATCCACAGCTTCGCACCCAATGCGAGGCTGCAATTAACCTTTTGCGGCGAGGCGTCGTTGCAACCCAGTTCTAGGACATCGAACAGAAAGGAACGCTCACAATGAGCACACAGGTATTTCTGAACGGTTCGGTCTACAGCCCGGCAGATCCTTTTGCTACTGCCATGGTTGTGGCCCAAGGGAATGTGGAATGGGTTGGTCAAGATGCTGGTGCTCGCTCTATTTTGGACCCCTCCATGCGGTGCACTGATTTGAGCGGTAACCTGGTGGCTCCGGCTTTTGCCCTTGCGGCCTTGAGCGCAGAACCTGATCAGGTTGCTGACTTGCTCGATACCTTGACTCAAGCCGGGTACATTTCAGCAAATGTGATGCTAACTGATTCAACAGGCAGGTTTGAACAGAGCCCAGCAACAAGGGTGAGGTATTACCTACCAGCTAGTAAGCTCAACACCGGGCAGCACCCAGACCCTGCGGTCAAGGGTATCTACTGCCTGGATTCAGCTGAAGTTACGGCTCAGGCCCTCGAATTTGCTACGTCTCACCGACTCAACCTGGTTGCTGTACCCGCAGATGACTCGGTTGCCGAAGAATTTCTGGATAAGCTCGCTGGCATGGATTCGCTGGCCCGTATGAGGATTAGCCCCTGCTTGGGTGGGCTCCAGTCATTAGATATGTCCCTGATTGAGCGTGCAAAAGACCTCAATGTAAGCCTTGGGTTCTCATCAGACTTTGACCAATCCCATAATTCCTATAGCCATGCTCTGTCGGCTGGAGCATCGGCTGTGCTGGGCTCTGACCCGCTAAGATCACCTTTTGCCTTGGGCTGGGAATTAATGAACCGTGCTGTTAACCCTGAGCAAGATGACATGGCTGTGTCTGCGCGTGCGGCTTTTCAGTCTATGACTCGCGCGGTCTATCGGGCGCAGGGAGAGAATAATCCTTGGTGTGGGCAGTTAGTGCCGGGGGCACCCGCACACTGTGCGCTGTGGAAAGTTACTGAACTGATGGTGCAGACCCCGGACTCAAGAATTTCTGCCTGGAGCACAGATCCCCGCGCGCGAACACCCCTGCTACCTGTATTAGCTGATGATGTCTCTCGCCCTGAACTCGTAGCACTGTATAACTCCGGACAAAAATTGGATAAGGGTAACAAATCGATGAGAGGTATTTTGTAACCCGGTGGAACTCAATAAAGGATACAATGAGAGACTGGTTCAAGTAACCGACCTGTTCCGCAGGCCAGCATAAGGAGACCGCATGCGAGTTTTGACTATTATCCCAACCTACAATGAGAAGGAAAACCTTCCCATGGTGGTGGAGCGCCTTCGCGCTGCTGTACCTGCCTGCGATGTCCTCGTCGTCGATGATAGTAGCCCCGATGGCACCGGTGACCTAGCTGACTCGATGGCCGAGAAAGATCACCAGATCAAGGTCCTGCACCGCACGGTAAAGGACGGGCTGGGTGGGGCATATCTAGCCGGTTTTGCCTGGGGCCTTGAAGCAGGGTATGACGTCCTAATCGAAATGGACGCTGATTGCTCCCACCAGCCTGAACAGCTTCCTCTCCTTCTGCGAGCCATTGAGCAGGGCGCAGATTTAGCTATTGGGTCCCGCTACGTTCCCGGCGGAAAGACCAAGAACTGGCCGGCGCACCGGCAGATTCTCTCACGGGGTGCAAACATGTACACCCGTTTGATTCTGGGTACCAAAATCAAAGACATCACAGCAGGTTATCGCGCCTATAAGAGCGGGGCTCTGAAAGGTCTTAACCTTGAGGGGATTGACTCTAAAGGCTATGTTTTCCAGGTTGACCTGGCCTGGCGCTCCGAGCAAGCCGGGCTTAAAATTGTTGAGGTTCCTATCACCTTCGTGGAACGAGAAATCGGTAGCTCTAAGATGGACGGTAACATCATCCTTGACTCAATGACTAAGGTAACCCGCTGGGGTCTGACTGCCAGGGCTGAGCGTATCCGCAAACTTATCAAGAAATAAGGAAGAGCTTTTCACGGAATAAAGATGAGAAGGGCCCCACCAAACTTACCCGGTGGGGCCCTTCCTCATCTTGAGAAGAAATCTATTTATAGGGAGTGACGCTCTCTGTAGACGTCAAGACGCCGTTGTAGAGTTTCTTCTAACTCTTCTACGCTACGACGCTCAAGGAGCATATCCCAGTGAGTCCTAATGGGCTTATCAGCACTTTCTTCAACCTTGCCGTCGCCAGAAACTAGGTGCGCTTCTTTGCCTGACTTAGCAGTCCAGGTCGCGGGAATCTCGGCTTCCTGTGAAAAAGTAACGAAAACACGCTCACCGTTTTCAGTGCGGTACTCAACGCGCTGGCGAGGAGCGGGCTCCACACCTGATTCGGTTTCCATGGATTGTGAACCCAGGCGCATACCGCGCAGGCTGCGATCGCTCATTTTTTTCCTCCAAGAACGGTGATCTTAATTGTCTGTTGGTTTCTAACCGCCCCTATAGACCGGCTAGAAACCAACAGACCGAATATCCATTATAGCTTCCGTTTAGTGTGAAGCGTTAGGTATATCGGTTGCGCCAAGAGATGATTCTGCTCCATCCTGTGAAATCTCATCGATAACATCGTCCAGGCCGCTGTCGAGCTTATCCAGATTGGGGTTAAGATCCTCCGGGGTGACCTTAATAACCGGGGTGTCAATCAATGGTGAAGATGGGGGAGTAGCTCCCTCTTCTTCAGCTGTCGCAGTGTCCTGATCGTTCCCGGCATCAGGGTTGAATGCCTTACCGATTCCACGGAGTGCATCCCCCAGCTCAGTGGGGATAAACCACAGCTTATTTGCATCGCCCTCGGCTAGCTTGGGCAGGGTCTGGAGGTACTGGTAAGTCAGGAGTTTCTGGCTGGGGTTTGAAGCATGAATTGCACGGAAGACCTTCTGAATAGCCTGGGCTTCACCGTCTGCACGCAGAATAGCTGCCTTGGCATCGCCCTCAGCGGTCAGAATCTGTGACTGCTTGGCGCCTTCGGCTCGTAGAATTGCAGCGCGGGAATCACCTTCAGCGGTCAGAATCTGAGACTGCTTCTGACCTTCAGCGGTCAGAATTGCAGCGCGGCGATCACGCTCAGCGCGCATCTGCTTTTCCATGGAGTCCTGAATGGAGTGAGGGGGCTGAATCTCTTTGATGTCAACACGGGAGACGCGGATGCCCCAGCGTCCGGTGGTGTTATCAAGTACTCCACGGAGCTCAGCGTTGATTTTGTCTCGCGAAGTCAGTGTTTGTTCAAGATTGAGCCCGCCAACGACGTTACGGAGGGTGGCGCTGGTGAGCTCATCGACAGCGTGGATGTAGTTGGTGATTTCGTAGGTTGCTGCCTTGGGGTCGGTTACCTGGAAGTAGACAACGGTGTCGATACCTACAACCAGATTATCTTCGGTAATGACTGACTGCGAGGGGAAAGAGACAACCTGTTCACGCAGGTCGATTAGGGGTAAGACGCGATCGATAAAAGGGACGGTGACATGGAAACCGGGGGTAAGGGTCGTGTGATATTTGCCCAGCCTTTCAACAATCCCAGCGCGTGCCTGCGGAATAATGCGGACAGCTTTAAGAAGAATAATGAGTACGAGGACAACGAGGGCCGTCAGGATGAAGCCCGTTGTGAGTAGCGGTGCAGTCAATTTCTTACCTTCCAGTAAAGGTTTAATTGTTAGCTAGTGTTTAATGAAACTGTCTTAAGACAAATATGCTGTGGCGCCCCGAATTTCTGTAACAGTTGCTTTAGAGCCCTCAGGCAGAATCTTTTCTGCTGAAGCCGGGCGCGCGGTCCAAATATCGCCATAAATCATTGCAAGCCCGCTGTCGGTAGTGACTGTCTGGGTTATTAGGGCCTGGGCGCCAACCAAGCCTGCTGTGTTCATGGGCGTATCTGGTGAGCTCTGGTGGAACTTCCGAATCAGCGGAGGCCGGAGCCCAAGGAGCAAGCCAATACTCACAAGGGCAAATAGGACAACTTGGCCTACAAATGAATCAAGGAAGGGCGAAAGACCTGCAGCAGTAAGTGCAGAAATAGCCATCATGAGAAAAACGAAATCCAGCATGAGGATTTCAATGATAGCCAGAAGGATTGCAACCAAGAGCCAGAAGGCCCATAGATGCTCAGCAAACCACTCGATCATGTATTTTCTCCTGCGTTACCTATAGTCCTTCCATTCTCCTTAAAACCTGGAAGGATACCAACAGTCGTGCGTAACATGACGCCGAAAATTGACTGAAGTTAGGGTTCAGATTGATGTTTTCATAGAGCCGATAATATACATTATGTAAAGTAAAGCTTGAAAAGCTCCCCTGGGTGGCCTAGACCCTGCCCTACACCGACTTCCTCAGCTTTGAGATAGCTTGATAGGTTACAGTGGTAACCATGTTAAGTTCTGTCAATTCAGGTAAATATTTTTCTCAGCTAACTCGGCTCGGAATTGATTTTGTCTTGGTTCTTCTTTTCGTTGCGATTGGTTTGACCAGCCATCAGGAAACCCTGAGTAAACTCCCGGTAACCGCCTTGCCTTTTGTGCTGGCCGTGCTTGCTGGTCATGTTGGTGTTTGGGCTGTCAAAACCCGCAGGCAACTGCCCCTTGTTTTAGAAGGCTTCATGCTCTGGGTAACCACCTTGGTCTTGGGCCTTGGATTGCGCCTCTCGTTTGGAGACACCGCCGCAACACCCTTTATCATCGTTTCAGCGGTTACGCTTCTCCTATTTTTAGTTGGTTGGCGCTGTGTTTTGCTGGCTCTGCGCCGCAAGCAATAGACTCAGGCACACAGCAGCAAGGCCCCGAGTTACACTCGGGGCCTTGCTCTTGCTCTACTGGGCCTGGCTATAAGAAATCCAGCGATCGAGAGTATCAGTGGCTTTGCCTGATCCAATAGACTCCCTGGCTTGCTCTAGTGCAGCTTCGAATCGCTGGCTGAAGGGTTGATCGTCTACTTTATGGAAGGCAAGGATTCCCGCTGCTGCATTGAGAATAACGGCATCCAGGATTGGCCCGGGGTGTCCGCCCAGTGTCTCACGTACTACCTGAGCGTTATATTTTGCGTCACCACCTCGTAGATCTTCCAGTCTGCCAAGCTTGAAACCAAATTCAGTGGGATCGATTTCTAGGGGCTTCACTCCCCCATCGACGGCTTCAAAACCGTAGGACTTACCTGTAATAGTAATTTCATCGAGGCCGTCTCCGCCCCTAAAAATAAGCGCATGATTGCCGCGATTGGCAAAGACCTGGGCCATCTTCTGGGCCATAGCCTGGTTGGAAACACCAATAGCAGAAGACCGCACTTTTGCGGGATTGGTCATGGGGCCTAGATAGTTGAATGCGCATGGAACCCCGAGTGCCCGCCTAACGGGTGCTAGGTAACGCATTGATGGGTGAAATACCTGTGCGAATAAGAATGTAATACCAGCCGAATCCAAGGCTCCTGCAACATCCTTAATCTTAAGGTCTAGATTTATACCAAGCTCGGAGAGCACATCCGCGCTTCCGCTCATTGAAGATGATGCCCTGTTGCCATGCTTGATAACCGGAATACCGGAGCCTGCCACAACTAACGAGGCCATAGTGGATATATTGACGGTATTTTGTTGATCGCCACCGGTTCCTACAATATCAACTGCCTTGTGGGTGATCTCAATTGGGCGAGCCTTATCAAGCATTCCCTCAGCTAAAGCATTAAGCTCTGCAGAAGTCTCGCCTTTAACGTGAAGTCCAATAAGAAATGCAGCCAGTATGCCTTCTGGAGTTTCACCCTCCATCATCTGATCCATGGCCCAAGCAACTTCAAACGGTTCAAGCTCTTGATGGGCTATGAGCTTGGTGAGTATCTGTTTCCAGGTGATATTGGGTGTCATGCTCCTTATTCTACGTATATCAGCTAGCTAAGCCTTCTACCCTCTATGGATTATGGAACAGGTCAATAGAAGCTGTGGGGCTCTCTGATGCGGTATGGTTACGCGAGTTTTACAGACAATGTGTCTGATATCTCGTGATGAAAGCCCCAGAAATGCAGGGGCAAGCGCAAGATTTACAACACACCTACCCCTAAACCCCCTCTCCTATTGGTTCAAGGGCTGTTTTACAGACATAATGTCTATGTGACAACTGCAACCCATACTCCAAGTAAGTCGGCTCATGCCACTCTTAATCGACCCAACCAGGTAGCTGTAGGCACCGTTGTTTGGCTCGCTTCTGAGGTCATGTTTTTTGCCGGCCTGTTCGCAATGTACTTCACTCTGCGTGCATCTCGACCCGATATTTGGGCCGAGAACTCCGTGCACCTTGAAGTCCCGCTAGCTCTTGCCAACACCATCGTGTTGGTCTTGAGTTCTGTTACCTGCCAGTTTGGTGTATTTAAAGCTGAACAGCTCAAGCCCCGTCGTACCGGATCACTTTTCAACATCCGCGAATGGGGCATGGTTGAATGGTTCCTCTTGACCTTCATCATGGGCGCCTTCTTCGTTTCTGTTCAGGCCTTCGAATACGCAAATCTCGTAGCTGAAGGCATGACCATCGCTTCAAGCGCCTACGGTTCAGCTTTCTACATCACCACCGGTTTCCACGCGCTACACGTTACCGGCGGCCTTATCGCATTTTTGCTCATCATTGGCCGTGCTTATGTAGCAAAGCGTTTTGGTCATTACGAAGCAACTTCAGCAATCGTTGTTTCTTACTACTGGCACTTTGTAGACGTCGTCTGGATCGTTCTGTTCCTTGTTGTCTACTTCCTCAAGTAACCGGTAACCGCTAAAAATAATCCCAAATAGCACACACACTAAGGAACAACGACGTGAAGGCACTTTCTCAAAAGCGACGCCATCCGCTTGCAGCTCTCGTCTTGCTTGCTCTCGCGCTGATTCTTTCTGGAGGCCTGTACTCTGTTGCAACGGCTACCAACGAAGCACAGGCTGCAACAAGCACGACTTACACCAGTGATGATATTGATGCTGGGCAGAAGCTGTTTTTGGCTAACTGCGCTACCTGCCACGGCACAAACGCCGAGGGTTCTGTTGACGGACCCAGCCTGATTGGTGTTGGCGCTGCAGCCGTTGACTTCCAGGTCGGCACAGGTCGTATGCCTATGCAGATGCAGGGCGTGCAGGCTCAAATGAAGCCTGGCCAGTTTAATGAAAAGCAGACCAAGCAGCTTGCTGCTTACGTAGCTTCGCTGGGTGCTGGCCCCACTATCCCCGAAGCTGAATACCTGGACGTATCGCAGGGCGATGCAGCTAACGGTTCAAAGGTGTTCCTTGCTAACTGCGCAATGTGCCACAACGCTGCAGGCGTTGGTGGTGCTCTAACCCGCGGTAAGTTTGCACCTACCCTGATGGGCGTATCCGAGCAGCATATCTACGAGGCCATGGAAACTGGCCCTCAAAACATGCCTGTATTTAACGATGCAAACATCACCCCTGAAGAAAAGCGCGATGTCATTACTTACCTGAAGTCTCAGGAAGTTAACGCATCTGTTGGCGGTTTCAAGCTTGGCTCACTCGGCCCGGTATCCGAGGGTCTGCTCATCTGGACACTTGGCCTGGTCATTGTTATTGCTTTTACCCTCTGGCTAACTTCACGAGCTGCATAAGCTCACGCACACACATTAATTTCGTACCAAGGAAGATTTGAGGCAACACATGGGAAACCATAGTGACGGCGCACACGAAAATGCTGCCGTAGTTACCTCTCAAGAGGCAAGTAAGGAGAAGTTCCCCAACCCGGGGCTTCCCCCGCATGCTCCGCGACTCACCGACGTCGATCCCAAAAAAGCTAAAGGTGCTGAGCGACAGGTAGTTCTACTATTCGTCATCTCAATGCTGGGTTCACTGCTCTTTTGGTTCGGCTACTTCGGGATTGAGGTAACCGGCAACTTCTACGATGTCATGAACCCCGAAGCAAACAACATGCTTCGCCTGCAGAACCTCCTGCTGGGTCTAGGCATCGCATTTGCCATGTTCGGTATCGGCATCGGTATCGTCCACTGGGCACGCTCGCTCATGCCCGACCATGAAATGGTCGAAGAGCGTCATGCAGTCACCTCTGAGGAGGATCGAGCTGAGGCACAGGAAATCGTTGAAACTGTCATCGAGGAATCAGGCATCAAACGACGCCCGCTTCTGCGAAACACACTCATCGGCTCTGTAATCCTCGCTCCCCTGACATTCGTCACCCTATTCCGGGACTTGGGACCGGCTGATCCTTCAGTACTGAAGTACACACTGTGGGATAAGGGTGTTCGCCTTGTACGCGACCCCTCGGGTACGCCCATCAAGGCTTCCGATGTCACTCTAGGCTCCGCCTACCACGTACTGCCTGAGACCCTGTCAAGCCTTTCTCATGAAAATGGATATCTTGAAGAGAAGGCAAAAGCAGTAGTGCTACTGATGCGCCTAGATCCTGACGAGCTCAACGTGTCCCCGGGCCGCGAGGACTGGAACGTCGATGGCATTATTGCCTACTCAAAGGTTTGTACGCACGTCGGCTGCCCTATCGCGCTCTATGAACAGCGGACCCATCATCTACTCTGCCCCTGCCACCAGTCGACCTTCGATGCGGCAAATGAGTGCGAGGTTGTATTCGGTCCGGCAGGTCACGCCCTACCTCAGCTGCCCATCGCAGTTGATGAAGAAGGCTACCTAATCGCTCAAAGCGATTTCCATGAACCCGTAGGCCCCGGCTACTGGGAACGCGCACAGCAAATCAAGGAAATGGCAGGTGAAGCGTAATGTCTACTTCATTGCAAAATGACTACAAGGCAAAAACCTCAACGGGAAAGATCGCTCAATATGTCGACCAGCGGGTTGGTGCCTCCGGTATCATCAAGGAGTTCGGCCGTAAGATCTTCCCAGATCACTGGTCATTTATGTTCGGTGAGGTTGCCCTTTACAGCCTAGTAATCCTGATTATTTCGGGAACCTTTCTGACCTTCTTTTTCAACCCCACCATGGTCTCCGTAACCTACGATGGTTCCTATGTGCCCATGAAGGGCACGCACATGTCTGCAGCCTACGCCTCTGCCCTGGATATCTCCTTTGATATTCGCGGTGGACTCCTCATGCGTCAGATCCACCACTGGGCGGCTCTGATGTTTATGATGGCTATGTCAGTACACATGCTACGTGTCTTTTTCACCGGCGCCTTCCGACGTCCCCGTGAACTAAACTGGGTTATAGGAACTGTCCTGCTGATCATCGGCATTCTCGCAGGCTTTACCGGCTACTCCTTGCCTGACGATGTTCTTTCGGGCAATGGTTTGAGGATTATCGACGGTATCTTCAAGTCCATACCTCTGGTTGGTACTTACATCTCTCTTTTCTTCTTCGGTGGAGAGTTCCCCGGCGATGCCGTAATCGGTCGACTTTACAGCCTACACATCATGATCATCCCAGCTATGCTCCTCTTGCTGGTTGCCATTCACATGTTCATGGTTGTACTTCATAAGCACACCCAGTACCCTGGGCCTGGCCGGACTGAAAACAATGTCGTTGGCTTCCCTGTCGGTCCTGTTTATGCAGCAAAGGCTGGCGGTTTCTTCTTCATCGTTTTCGGTATCATTGCCTTCCTGGGCGCGACCTTTACCATCAACGCTATCTGGAACTACGGCCCCTACGACCCCTCACCTGTACAGGCAGGAACCCAGCCTGACTGGTATGTCGGCTTCGGCGATGGCGCTCTTCGCCTGTGGCCCGGGGTCTGGCCCTGGCCCTGGGAGTTTGAGTTCCTTGGTGGAACCTGGGTTCTCAATGTTCTTCTCCCCTTTGCCTTGATGGCCGGTTCCGTCATGATGGCCATGGTCTTCTGGCCCTGGATTGAACGCTGGGTTACCAAAGACGATCGTGTTCACAACATCCTTGATCGCCCCCGGAATGCCCCGTTCAGAACTGCTTGTGGTGTAGCTGGTATTACTGCCTACTCATCCCTCATGATTGCTGCAAGCTCGGACCTCATTGCAACCCATTTCCATGTCTCACTCAACGATGTGGCCTATTGGTTGCGTGCCTCCTTTGTCCTGGGCCCCATTATTGGGTTCCTGCTCACTCAGCGCATTTGCCTGTCGCTTCAGCGTAAAGACCGTGAGCTGGTTCTGCATGGTGTTGAAACAGGTAAGGTTGTTCAGCTGCCCCACGGCGAGTTCATTGAGGTTCACAAGCCTATTGATGAATACCGCCGCTACGAGCTGGTTTCCTTTGAGTCACCTGCGCCAATTCCTGCTCAGCCCAATAAGAAGGGTAAGATCAGCTCGATTGAGAAGTTGCGTTCAGGCATCTCAAAGATTTGGTTCGAAGACCGCGTTCTTGCCGTCACCCCCACAGAACTAGAAGTTGCTCACCATGAGCATCACGGCGATCATGCTGTGACTGCTAGCTCTGCAGAATCAATCGAAAAGTAAATATAGGTTGTAGTTAGGTGTGGGGCATCCGCTTATGCGGGTGCCCCACATTTGTTTAAAGCGGTTTAATCTGTAGCGGACGAGCTTTCTCTGCTGGTGTGCCTCAAGGGGCTTATTGAGGGTATAACCCCGGCTACTCCCCTATGCCTGGAAGCAATACTGGAAGCTCAATAGATGGGCGCAAACCTTAGTGCTCGGATCATGAGTGATCTGTTTGAAAAACAGTTTGTCTCAGAGACGGCGTGTCTTGCTGCGACACAAGCTCCTTAGGCGCGAATATGCCTTCTGGGCTGTTCTGGGCTGTTCTGGGCTGTTCTGGGCTGTTCTGGGCTGTTCTGGGCTGTTCTGGGCTGTTCTGGGCGTCGCTTAGCCTGGTGAGCATGCCAAAAGCCTCCTGCATAGGATTGCACTAGAGTTGGAGCCCCTTAGCGAGGTTTTCAATTCGCCCCTACTAGATAGGCCCATACGGTTAGACAACCAGCTCTATCTGGCGAAAGGTAGTCATAAAACTCTAATCAACTGAAGCTAAGAGCTAAGGACTCCGTACCCCCAGAAGGTAAAAAGAAAAACCAAACAATAAGGGGTAACTTGCCCCCAGGCGCACCCGCCGTCTCGCACAGATCTAACATGGCTTCAATACACCACTTGCAGGGAATCAAACCTTCTCATCAGCGCTCTTCCGCTAGATTTTCAAGCCAGCTACCATCACTACTCTCCCCGACAGGAAAGTACCAAACACATAAAAGCGGAGCCCATATCTTTTCAGATATGGGCTCCGCCTTACTTTTATGACCTATTGGCCCTTAGTGAGCGTGATCGCCACGGTTGTACTCATAGACCCAACCAATAACAGCGGTAGCGGCAAAAGGAATGGCCAGGAGAACAATCCACCAGTCAATTGCCAGACCGACTACAACAATGGTGCAAGCAGCGCCGATGAAGAGAGGCCACCATGACCACGGTGAGTAGAAACCATAGTCACCAGCGCCATCTGCAATCTCACCCTCAAGGTTTTCATAGGGCATATCGGGATGCCGCTTATCTGTGAACTTGAGAAAGAACCACAGGAACAAGCACATGACCGCAGTAGCCAGGATGGCCGGGAAGCCAGCCCACTCAGTGAAGTCAGTCATCACACCATAGACGATACCGACAGGAATGAGGAAGACACCGATCAGCCCAAAAATATTACCTAGAAGTTTCACGCATGTCTCCTATCGCTCGGTAGCCTGGCGGGCAGCCGCAGCAATATCGTGATTGGTTGATAGCTCGGGATGATGAAGATCCAGCGCCGGGCGTTCTGAACGGATACGGGGTAGAGCCGTAAAGTTATGGCGTGGAGGAGGGCAAGAAGTTGCCCACTCCAAGGAACCTCCAAAGCCCCAAGGGTCATCGACCTCAACACGCCTGCCTGAGCGAGCAGTTGTAAAGACATTCCAGAACCAAGGGATCATGGAGACAGCAAGAATCATTGAGCCAAAAGTTGAAAGCTGGTTCATCCAGGTGAAACCATCCTCAGGCATGTAGTCGGCGTAACGACGAGGCATGCCATCAACGCCCAGCCAGTGCTGAACGAGGAAGGTGGTGTGGAAGCCAATGAACAGCAACCAGAAGTGAATCTTTCCCAGACGTTCATTGAGCATCTTGCCAGTAAACTTAGGCCACCAGAAGTAGAGAGCAGCAAACATGCCGAACACCAAGGTACCGAAAATTACGTAGTGGAAGTGAGCAACCACGAAGTAAGAATCCGACAGGTGGAAGTCCAGCGGAGGGGTGGCCAGGATAATACCGGTGATACCGCCGAAGAGGAAGGTAATCAGGAAGCCAACAACCCAGAGCATAGGGGTCTCGAAGGTAATTGACCCCTGCCACATAGTGCCAATCCAGTTGAAGAATTTAACACCGGTGGGGATACCAATCAGCATGGTCATGAAGGAGAAGAAGGGCAACATGACAGCGCCAGTAACGTACATGTGGTGAGCCCACACGGTAACAGAGAGAGCGGCGATGGTAATGGTTGCGAAAATCAGGCCCTTGTAACCAAAAATCGGCTTACGAGAGAATACCGGGATAATTTCAGAGACAATGCCAAAGAAAGGCAGTGCCAGAACGTAAACCTCAGGGTGACCGAAGAACCAGAACAGGTGCTGCCAGAGAACGGCACCACCGTTTTCAGGATCAAAGATGTGGCCACCGAGGCGACGATCCATGCCGAGCGCAAACAGAGCAGATGCAAGCGGCGGGAAGATCATGATGATGAGAATTGCGGTAATCAGTGTGGTCCATGTGAACACCGACATACGCCACATGGTCATACCGGGGGCACGCATGCACAGAATGGTTGTCAAGAAGTTGACACCACCCATGATGGTACCGAAGCCCTGCAGTGCCAGGCCAAAGATCCAGAGATCGCCACCTACGCTAGGGCTGTAGGTGGTGCTGTTCAGAGGTGCATAAGCAAACCAGCCGAACGAAGCAGCGCCCTGAGGCGTCAGGAAGCCTGCAATAGCTACCAAAGATCCAAACAGGAAGAACCAGAAGGCCAGGGAGTTCAAACGAGGGAAAGCAACGTCAGGGGCACCGATATGAAGCGGAACCAGTACGTTTGCGAAACCAGTGAACAGAGGCGTGCCAAACATCAGCAGCATGAGCGTGCCGTGCATGGTAAACAGCTGGTTGAACTGTTCCTTAGTCTGCAAGAGCTGCATACCGGGTGAGTAAAGCTCAAGGCGCATGAGTAGAGCCATGACACCGGCTAAGCAGAAGAAAATAAATGCTGCAATCAGGTACATGTACCCGATTGTTTTGTGGTCGGTGGAAGTCAGCCAATTGACGATGATGCGTCCCTTTGACTTGGGAACCACCCGCGGAACAACACTACCGGTTGTCTCCGCTGAGTACTCAAGAGTAGTCACGGGTCACCTCTTACTGGTTGGTGTTCATGTTAGGGTTACGGTTTTGCTCATCACCGAGGCGGCCTTCTTGACCGGAATCCCTCAGCGACTGGATGTAAGCGTCGTAGTCTTTCTGGCTGACTACCTTCACGTTGAACAGCATCTCTGAGTGGTATTCCCCACAGAGTTCGGCGCACTTACCCTGGTAGGTGCCAGGCTCGCTACCGGTGGTGAAGTACATGTGGTTAGTCATACCGGGGATGGTGTCGCGCTTCTCAAGGAAGGCGGGGACCCAGAATGAGTGAACGACATCATGAGACTTAAGCTGAATGTCCACGGTTGAATCCACGGGCAGGTAGAGAGTGGGGAGTGTTTCCTCAACTCCTACCTGTCCTTCCTTATCCAGGCGAGCCTGAACACCAGCAAAGTAGACATTTTCGTCGATGTAGTTGAAGTCCCAGGACCACTGCTTACCGTAAACCTCAATAGTTACGTCAGCAACATCCGACTTGGGAGCAGTAATCTCACGCTCCGCTTTATCGGAGAAGGTGAAGAAGCTGACAATCAAGATGATGGGGATTGCGGTGTAGAAAATTTCCAGGGGAAGGTGATAGCTCACCTGGCGAGGATAACCGGTTTCGTACTTGCGGCGACGGTAGGCGATAAGGCACCAAATCATGAGACCCCAGGTGACCAGACCAACTGCCAGTGCAGCGATCCAGGCACCAATCCAGAGCTCCATGATGGTATTTGCGTTATCGGTAACACCACGCCTGGTGGGCAACCAGCCCACCTTTGCCTGTTCTGAACAACCGGTCAAGAGCAGCGCAGAAGCTGCTGTGGCAAGGACAAGTGCCTTGCCCTTCAGCCCCTTGCTGCTGGTTCGATGCTGCGAACTCACAGACGGCCCTTCCTGTAGCGATGTGCGTGCCACCCGGTGCTGTGTATGGACAGCATGAACCCAGGTGTTAAATCTTTCATTACGAGCTTACCCTCAAATGGGCGTAAAAAGTGACAATCTGTCACCTAAGCAACGTGTCATTTCACAAGTATTTCACTATTAAAAGCAGAAAGAGGGGCACACCGTGGGTGCGCCCCTCCTGGTAAACAAGCAAGACTTAGTGGAAAGAATCTCCACAAGCACATGATCCCTGAGCGTTAGGGTTATCGATGGAGAAGCCCTGCTTCTGAATAGTGTCTTCAAAATCAATAGTTGAACCATCAAGATAAGGCACGCTCATGCGGTCCACGATAACCTCTACCCCATCGAAGTCACGGACAGCATCGCCATCAAGAACCCGCTCGTCAAAATAGAGCTGGTAAATCAGGCCAGAGCAACCGCCGGGTTGAACTGCGATGCGCAGTCTTAAATCAGTGCGCCCCTCCTGCTCGAGCAAGCTGCGGACTTTGTCAGCAGCAACCTCTGTGAGATTGACACCGTGGGTGGGAAGTTCCGTGGAAACTGTTTCAGTCATTCCATGAATCCTTTCATTCGACTAATTCGCCTTTATCTTACGCCTTTATTAAATTTTGGGCGACCTGTTCGCAGACAGGTCAACTGTTAGCAGTCAAGACATTGGGAGGAAATCATCAGCGCTTCAGCCAGGATGGCTTTTTTGAAGTCTGGCAAAAAGAGCGACTCATTGGCGCTGTGGGCCCGAGTGTCGGGGTCTTCAATACCTGTGATGAGAATCTGGGCGCTGGGGAAAACCTCAGTGAGTGTCGCGATAAAAGGAATGGACCCTCCTAAGCCGGTTTTAACGGGTTCCACCCCCCAGGCTTGGGCGAAGGACGCCAGCGCGAGCTGAGCACCGTCACCATCAACTTCACCCTTATACGGGCGTCCAGAATCTACAGCACTGTATGTAATCTCAGCCCCAAACAGGTTATTTTCTGCACAGTGTCGTGCCAAAGCAGAGTGAGCAGCTGCTGGGTCCTGGCCTGGCGCAAGACGAACGCTAATCCTTGCTTTAGCAGTCGCCGCAAGAGTATTGGCTGCTTCAGATACAGGAGTGATGTCCATGCCGATGACTGAAATAGCCGGCTGGGACCACAGGCGTGAAGTAATAGAGCCCTTACCAGCAAGTTTCATCGACTTGACGATACCCGAATCCGCCCTAAAATCTTCTTCAGAATATTCAACCTCAAGTTCAGGGGAAGAGATTAAACCTTCAACTGCAACCGAACCTTGAGTGTCATGGAGGGTGGCAAGCAACTGAATAAGAACCGTATTCGCGTCGAGAAGGGGCCCACCGAATACCCCTGAGTGAACGGCATGGTCACTAACCTTCACCGAGATATCACCGCTTGCAACACCTCGCAGACCCACCGTGAGAGCAGGAACTCCTGCCCGCCAGTTGGCTGAGTCTGCCACGACAATATAGTCACCTGAGAGCTTCTCACGGTAAGTTGCAATGAAACTATCGAAACTGGGTGAACCCGCTTCTTCTTCACCTTCAATAAAGAGGGTGACCCCGGCTCTAAAATCATCGCCCAAGACTGCTTTCACAGCTCTAAAAGCGGCCAGATGGGCGATAACTCCAGCCTTGTCATCGGCTGCCCCACGCCCAAAAAGTCTATCCCCCTTTTGCTGAGCCTTAAAAGGTTCCGTCTCCCAGAGTTCGAGATCACCGGCAGGTTGGACATCGTGGTGGGCGTAGAGAACAAAAGTGGGGTAACCCGGGGCGGCAGACTTCGAAGCTAGAACTGCGGGCATACCCTGCTGCCCCTTACCGTAGGTAGCTGTCAGAACCTCTGCCGAGTCAAAGCCAGCATCAAGCGCAAGCTCCTGAACCTTCTGAGCGCTCCGAGCAACTTCATCCAAATCAAAAGATTCCCAAGCCACCGAAGGAATAGCTACTAGTTCTGTCAGCTCCTGGACATATTGCTCGAATCGCTCATCAATGAAGCGAGCTAGTTCATCACGTGCCGAAAAATTAAAACATGTTGTTGTCATGTATCCCAGAATACGCCGAGCCACTATAACTTTGAACAACTTGCTATTCTTAAGGGGTGTTTGGACGAAATAAGAAATCAGTAGAAACAGCGGATGCCGCAGCAATTGACTCCGCTCCCCCCGCCGCAAGCGACAAAGATAACAAGCCCGCAAAATACACGCCACCGAAGGGACGCCCTACCCCATCACGTAAGGAACGTGAAGCTGCGCGTAAGAACCCTCTCGTTCCCGCTGACCGGAAGGCCGCAAAAGAGGCCCAGCGCGCAGCAGAGCGTGAATTCCGGGCTAAGCAGCAACAGGCCCTTCAGACCGGGGATGAACGCTACCTCCCGGTTAACGATCGCGGCCCCCAGCGTCGATACATTCGTGACTACGTTGATGCCCGTTTCAACGTAGGTGATTTTATGCTGATTGTCATCCTGCTGATTTTCATTATCGGATTGATAGTTCCCGCTACACAGCATTTAACCGCTCTACTCATGTGGGCAATGCTTCTGCTGTGGATCCTCGATTACTTCATCATGTGGCGCAAGCTCAAGAAAAAGCTAACCGAAAAATTCACCACTCTTGAACCTCGTTCTGGTCTCTACGCTTTCAACCGCACCATGATGATTCGTAGGTTCCGCCTGCCTAAACCGCAGGTAGAACGAGGAAACTACCCCAGCTAATAGAGCTCACAGGCGCATGAGAAGGGCCGCTCACCACTCGGTAGCGGCCCTTTATCGTATCTGCTGGAGACTAGGAAGCTTTCCTCAGTTTGAGGAGCTCTCGGTTGATGTGCGCAGCCCAGAGCGGCCCCTGATAGATGAAGGCTGTATAACCCTGAACCAGGTCGGCCCCAGCATCTAGCCGTTCAGCAACATCCTGAGCAGTTGTTACACCGCCTACAGAGATCAGCGCGAGCTTATCCCCTACCTCTGCTTTCAAGAGCTTCAGAACTTCAAGCGAACGATGCTTGAGTGGCTCCCCCGATAGGCCACCAGCACCGAGTTCCATGACCTTATCCATGGGGGTTATCAGCTCCAAGCCCTCACGAGCAATAGTCGTATTGGTGGCGATAATGCCGTCGAGGCCAAGGCGCAGAGCCATGGCGGCAAGGTCTCTGATATCCTCATCGGCAAGGTCAGGCGCAATCTTGACGACCAGAGGAACTCGTCGGCCTAGCACTACCCTATCGGCCTCAGCACGCACAGCGGCAAGAAGCGGCTCGAGGGTTTCGATAGCCTGAAGATCCCTGAGCCCAGGAGTATTGGGAGAACTTACATTAACCGCAAGATAATCCGCCTGAGGCGCAAGAATACGGGTGCTGATCAGATAATCCTCAATGGCCTGGTCCAACTCAACGACCTTGGTCTTACCAATGTTGATACCAATAACAGGACGTACCTTACCCCGGTATTCGGCATCAAGGTCAGCTCTAGCCGCAGCTACCCTCGGTCCAGTGTCTGCTGCACCGTTATTGTTAAAGCCCATGCGGTTAACAATTGCACGGTCCTCAAGCAATCTGAATAATCGTGGCTGAGGGTTACCAGGTTGGGCCTGGCCTGTGATGGTGCCAATCTCGACATGCCCAAAGCCCAAGTTACCCAGAGCTACGATAGCCGTACCCCCCTTGTCAAAACCAGCGGCAATTCCAAAAGGAGATGGGAACCGGATACCCATGACCTCCGTGGACAAAGAGGGGTCAGGCGAGAAGAACCTGCCACCCCACCGCGTCACACCCGTCGCTCGCAGGGTCTTCACACCCCACATACCTAGATGGTGGGCCTTTTCAGGGTCCATCGGTTTAAAAAAGAGCTTGAACAGGGTTGGGTAGATCCGCATCGGGGACCCCTTTCAGCTAGGGCATCACAACTGCCAATTTGTAAGCAAAAACTAGGGTTTGCTGACCTTATCTACCGCCCCACCGTAGCGTCTATCGCGAGAGGCGTACTCCTGGACAGCCTGCCATAAGGTGAGACGGTTTACATCGGGCCAGAGAACGTTCATGAAGACCATTTCGGCGTAGGCGCTTTGCCAGAGCAAGAAGTTTGAAATTCGCTGTTCGCCAGATGTGCGTAGGAACAGGTCTACATCGGGTAAATCGGGTTCATCAAGGTAGCGCTGGAAAATTTTTTCGTTGATGTGTTTGGCCTTCAGCTTGCCGCTAGCAAGATCCTCGGCAAGGAGGGCTGCTGCATCGGCAATCTCGGCGCGCCCCCCATAATTGACGCACATGGTCAGGGTACACAGCGTATTGTTCTTGGTCTCTTCCTCGCATCTTTCAAGGAGCGAGATGACGGACTTCCAGAGCTTAGGCCTGCGGCCGGCCCACCGAATACGGACGCCCCAGGACTTAAGCGTTTCTAATTGGCGTTCCAGCACTTCGGATGAGAAACGCATCAAAAAGGCAACCTCGTCGGGTGACCGACGCCAGTTTTCCGTTGAAAAGGCGTAAGCAGAAATGTAAGGGATGCCCATCTCAATTGCGCCAGCTACGACCTCAAGAAGTGCCGCCTCCCCCGCCCGGTGCCCCTCGTTCCTGGGCAGACCGCGCTCGTTAGCCCACCGCCCGTTCCCGTCCATCACCACGGCAACATGCTGAGGGACAAACTTACTGGGGATAGCAGGAGCTACAACACCACTTGGGTGGGCAGGTGGCTTGATGACAGTCATAGGGCTATTGTTCCTTTTCCAAGGTTGCTAGGGTCTTCAGCGGCTTATCCAACTGCCACTGCACATAATCCATGATAAGCCCGGACATTCTATGGGCTAAGACTGATGGGAACTGCCCGGTAACAGCAGGCCAGTCCCCACCAGCAAGTACCTGCAAATACTGCGGAGTCTGTGGCGGTACCGGGTAAATGCGGCTGAAATCACCCGACCGAGCGCAGCCAGTGCAGAGCAAGCCAACCTCAGGAGAATAGTAGGTAAGGCCATCCTCGAGACCGCATG
The DNA here is from genome assembly GCF_048513535.1 of Rothia sp. CCM 9416. Lineage (NCBI taxonomy): Bacteria > Bacillati > Actinomycetota > Actinomycetes > Micrococcales > Micrococcaceae > Rothia > Rothia sp. CCM 9416. The sequence continues at coordinate 54,247 of NZ_JBLXXR010000016.1, forward strand.
ATGCGCACCTAGCTAAAGCCATACTCCACCCCGCAAGATGAAGCGCTCTCAGCAGGTAGGAATCGAGAATCCGATACGCTGGGAGCTCCCCCGCGGCCAGGGCAGATAAAGCACCAGCCAGCAGAACGAACTGGTCCTGAAGCCTATCTTGCTCGTGGGCCAGTAGCTGCTCGGCCACCTCACAGACCACAGCGGCCACCGTGTAGCGAGTGTAATCCGCAACGATAGGTCCAAGGTAGGCCCGTCGGGTCACGACCTGAGAAATCGTCGCCAAATTTTTACCGGCTG
>NZ_JBLXXR010000017.1:0-50663 GCF_048513535.1 Rothia sp. CCM 9416
ACCGATGCCGAGAAGTTTGGCACCGCAACCTCCTGGCAGATTCTGCTGGCTGATTACGTGACCACCACCGATGGTACCGGCCTGGTACACCAGGCACCTGCCTACGGTGAAGAGGACCAGAAGGCCTGCGAGGCTTACGGTATTCCCGTGATCCTCTCTATGGACGAAGGCGCTAAGTTCCTTGACCTGTTCGCCGACCCCAGCCTGGCTGAGGGTGCGCCCCTGGCAGATATTGCCGGTGTGCAGATTTTTGATGCCAACCGCACCATCATCAACGTACTCAAGGCCGACGGCACCCTGATTCGTGAGAAGTCCTACGTGCACTCCTACCCGCACTGCTGGCGCTGCCGCACCCCGCTGGTCTACCGCGCCATCACCTCCTGGTATGTGCGCGTCACCGACTTCAAAGACCGCATGAGCCAACTGAATGAGAATATCAACTGGATCCCCGAGAACGTCAAGCACGGTCAGTTCGGTAAGTGGGTAGAGAACGCCCGCGACTGGTCAATTTCACGTAACCGCTTCTGGGGCTCACCAATCCCTGTGTGGGTTTCCGATGACCCCAACTACCCCCGCACCGACGTTTACGGTTCACTGGCTGAGCTAGAGGCAGACTTCGGTCGCCTGCCCCTGAACAAGGACGGCCAGGTTGACCTGCATCGCCCCTACATTGACGAGCTAACCCGCCCAAACCCCGATGATCCCACCGGTAAGTCCACCATGCGCCGTGTAGAGGACGTACTGGATGTTTGGTTCGACTCCGGCTCCATGCCTTTCGCCCAGTTCCACTACCCCTTTGAAAACAAGGAGTGGTTCGAGGCTCACTACCCGGCTGACTTCATTGTGGAGTACATCGGCCAGACCCGCGGCTGGTTCTACACCATGCACATTCTGGCAACCGCGCTCTTTGATCGTACTGCCTTTGAGAACGTCATTGCTCACGGTATAGTGCTGGGCTCAGATGGGCAGAAGATGTCTAAGTCCCTGCGCAACTACCCCGATGTGTCCGAGGTGCTGGACCGCGATGGCTCTGACGCTATGCGCTGGTTCTTGATGTCTTCCCCCATTCTGCGCGGTGGCAACCTGATTGTGACCGAACAGGGTATCCGTGAGGGGGTCCGCCAGGTCATGCTACCCCTGTGGAACGTCTACCACTTCTTTGCTCTCTACACCAACGCAGCTCACCAGGGCACTGGCTACGAGGCAAAACTGGTCTCCGAGGCCGAGCACGTCATGGACCGCTTTATCCTGGGCAAGACCCGCCAGCTGGTCGCCCAGGTCACCGAGGCAATGGACGCCTACGATGTGTCTGCCGCCTGCGATGCTCTGCGTTCCTACACCGATGCTCTGACTAACTGGTATGTGCGCCGTTCCCGCGAGCGTTTCTTCAACGAAGATACCGCAGCCTTTGATGTGCTTTACACCGCCCTGGTCACTATGGTCAAGGTTGCCGCCCCCTTGCTTCCGCTGACCAGCGAGGAAATCTACCGTGGCCTGACCGGCGAGCGCTCGGTTCACCTGACCGATTTGCCCACCCCTGGGGACTTCAAGAACGAAGAGGACCTGCTTGCTCTCATGGAGACTACCCGGGCAGTTGCTTCTGCCGGTTCGGCTTTGCGTAAGGCTAAGAAGTTGCGCGTACGCCAGCCCCTGGCTCACCTGACTGTTGCTGTTGCTGGCGGTAAGGAACTCGCCGGAACCTTCGAGAGCATCATCGCTGATGAGCTAAATATCAAAACCGTTGAACTGATGGATGCCGCAGAGGTGGCCCCTGCTGACTTCGGTATCTCTCAGCAACTCAAGGTCAATGCGCGTGCCGCTGGGCCCCGCCTGGGCAAGCAGGTTCAGGTCGCTATCAAGGCTTCCAAGAGCGGTGACTGGAAGGTTGCCGAGGACGGTACTGTGGTCGTTGGCTTCCATGCTGTTGAGGGTGGTATGGCTCTTGAGGCCGGTGAATATGAGCTTGAAACCGTGGTCGCTGAGGCCGATGGGGCCGCCGAAGGCGCGGTTTCTGTTCTGCCCGGTGGAGGATTCCTAGTTCTTGATACCGCCCTGACCGATGAGCTCCTTGCAGAGGGCACTGCCCGCGATGCAATCCGCGCAATCCAGTCCGAGCGTAAAGAAGCCGGCCTGAACGTCGCTGACCGTATCAAGCTCACCGTCTTGGCACCTGCTGCTGACCTTGAAGCGATTCGCGCCCACGAGCAGCTGGTTGCAGGTGAGACTCTGGCAGTGAGCATCTCCTACGCTGAGGGAACTGAGTTCTCAGCCATCGTAGAGAAGGCCTAAATGACGGACCAGTCCCTGAATATAGATCCTGTCTTCACCGAGGTTCAGGCTCAGGGCGTCCTTGCGGATGACGCCCCCGGCCTGGCAACGGTCTACGCGGAGCTTCTTGGCCGTGCGCCCGAGAACAAGATGGAACCCCGTCTTGATGCAGTGCGTCGGGCTGTGGATATCCTGGGGGAGCCTCATCGCTCTGCCCCGGTGATTCATGTGACCGGAACGAACGGGAAGACCTCTACCGCCCGCATGATTGAGCGTCTGCTCATGGCCCACGATATCCGTACCGGCCGGTACACCAGCCCTCACCTGGCACGGGTCACCGAGCGCATCAGTATTGACGGTGCGCCGGTGGCAGATAGCACTTTTGTGCGTATCTGGGGCGAAATCAAGCCCTACCTGGATATTGTGGATGCTGAGCTTGAAGCCGCAGGTCAGCCCCGTATCACCTACTTTGAGGCCTTGACCATTCTGGCTTTCGCTATCTTTGCCGATGAGCCGGTTGACGTCATGGTTCTTGAAGTAGGTATCGGGGGCACCTGGGATGCCACCAATGTCGCCGATGCTACGGTTTCAGTGGTGACCCCCATCGGCCTTGACCACACCGACATACTGGGGGAGACCCTGGCCGAAATTGCCGCTGAAAAGGCCGGCATCATCAAACCTGATGGTTTCCTGGTTTCTGCCGTTCAGGACCCGCAGGCGGCACAGGTCTTACTTGAAGCAGCCCAGGCCCAGAACGCCGACTACCGTTTCGAGGGTGTTGAATTTGGGACGACCCAACGAACCGCAGGTGTGGGGGGCCAGCTCATCACTATTGAGGGCCTAGCTACCCGTTACGATGACATTGCCCTGCCACTCTTTGGTGCCCATCAGGCTCAGAACGCCTCGGTGGCCCTGGCAGCGGTGGAAGCATTCTTAGGTGGTGGGCAGAAAGAACTGAACCTTGAGCTGGTTAAACTGGCTTTTGGTGAGGTTCGTTCACCCGGTCGCCTGGAACTTGCCCGTACTGAGCCGCCCGTGGTGCTTGATGCGGCCCATAATCCTCACGGTTTGCTTGCATCGGCTACCGCTTTTAAGGAGTCCTTCAGCTTCCAGGAACTGCATCTGGTGGTAGGTATTCTGGGTGAGAAGGATGCTGCTGGCATGTTCGAGATCTTGCTCAGCGAGTACGTCGATCGTCAGGACTTCCGCACTGTTCTGCACCTGACTGCCTCTGATTCGCCGCGTGCAATTGCCCCGGAGGCTCTTGTGGAGCTGGCCCTTGAAGCAGGCTTTGATGAGGATAAGGTCGAGACCCACGAAAATGTGGCCGATGCTCTTGCTGCTGCTGCTGTCACTGTTGCGGCTGATGTTCCCAACCTGAACTCTGCTGTGCTGGTCACCGGTTCTATCACCGTAGTGGGCCAAGCCAGCACCCTGCTAGGTCTGTAAGGAAAGGAATACCGATGGCTCGTATGACACGCGCTCAGCGGGAGTGGAAGCCCGGGCAAGCCCCCAAACGGCGGTCTATCAAGGTTTTGTTTACCTCCATGGTGCTTTCTTTGGAAGCTCTGGTTGCTTTCTTTGCGACCCTGGCTATTTTTGGCCACCATTTCAATGACCCTACCTGGATCAAAGTCCTGATCTGGGTGCTGGGTCTTTTCCTGGCAGGTGCCCTGGTACTTACTCCGGCTCTGCTCCGTAAACCCTGGGGCTACCATCTGGGGTACCTCCTACAGGTCCTGCTGATTGCGGTTGGCTTTGCTCTGCCTTCCATGTTCTTGGTGGGTGCCGCTTTTGCGGTGGCCTATTGGTTTGGAGTGACTCGCGGTAGCCGCCTTGACGCGGAAAACGAGATTCGTGCCCGCGAACAGGAAGAATGGGAGAAGGCTCAGCGAAATAGATAAAGACTGAAACCTCTTCTAGCTACAACCTTTTCAAGCGGCCCGGTGCCCTCGCCCGCCCTGTGCGGTTCGGGGGCACTGCGCTTATGTCTGGTAACTCTAAGATTGATCCTCCTACTCTGGTAGGGTGAGAATAAACTTTTCCCTGACTACTAAAGGAGATCTTCATGTCTGAGCGCACCCTAATTTTGGTTAAGCCCGATGGCGTAGAACGCAACCTGACCGGTGAAATTTTGGCCCGTTTTGAGCGTAAGGGCTACCGCCTGGCTGAGCTAAAGATGCTGGTCCCCTCCCAGGAGCTTTTGGCCCAGCACTATGCAGAGCACGAGGGCAAACCCTTCTACGAGCCGCTGGTTTCTTACATGGGTTCCGGGTCTGTTGTTGCTCTGGTACTTGAGGGCGAGGGCGTTATTGAGGGTGCCCGCAGCCTGATGGGTTCCTCTAACCCCACCACTGCGGCTCCCGGCACTATCCGCGGTGACTTTGCCCGTGACTGGGGTCAGAGCGTCCAGAAGAACCTGGTTCACGGGTCCGATTCAGCTGAATCGGCAGCCCGAGAAATCGCCCTCTGGTTCGCCTCCTAAGGGTTTGAGGCAGGTGCCTAAAAGCTGTGGCCTCCACCGGTTGAGTGGAGGCCACAGCTTTTCTGATGGTGAGGCTGGGTTTAGAACATTCCCACGATCACGTCAAAGAAGCGGATAAAGACGATACCGAACACTAGAATTAGAATCAGTGTGATGGAGAACCAGGTCCAGGTGGGGGCGGCCAGACGGATTGATTCGGGAGCCGGGATGAGACCGGCCTGGAGGTTACGGGCTGTCACCCTAACAAAAATCATGGTCTGCATAACCCACACAATCATGCAGAACAGGCACAGGGCATTGATGTCAAAAGTAGTGTTGTACCAGAGCCAAAGAACGAAAGCCATAGCGAGCGTGTGCCCTACCTGCATACCGATCCAGTACCAGCGCTTGAAGCGGGCTCCAGCTATGAGAGCGGTGGAGATAGCGAGAACAATTCCGTAACCCACCAGACCGATGAAGGGGTTGGGGAAGCCGAATACTTCAGCCTGCCAGGTACGCATAACCGTTCCGCAGTTGAGAAGGGCGTTCAGGTCGCAGACAGATTTGTGGGCCCCGTCCATATAAATTTGCAGGCGCTCATAAACTAGCATCGAGGAAGAAGCTAAAGCGATGAGGCCAGGGAGTAGAGTGAACCAGCCCAGACGGCGGTCTGCTCTGGCATGTTCTTCTTCCGGTAGGGTATCAAGCCTGCTAACGGGTGTAGACACAGCGAATCCTTAGGTTTTATCTAGCGCTTACCTCTCCATAGTACGCGCAGGTTTCCCGGAGCAAGGGGGTAAGTGCCACCGTCGGGGTTTCTTTACGAAAGTTCACAGGTGCTGTATGGCTGTGGCCTTGATGGTCCTTGGAGCGGGCTGGTTTTGTGCTCGGTCTGCCGTGAAAGGCTCACCTACTTTAATGGGGCTAAATATCCCTGTCTGTGAGAGAATGAGTGTGGTAGTTTGCCGTCCGCATACGGTCTCACTACCCAGTAGGCACCCTGATAGGAGACCGCTACGCCGCTAGCTTTGCGCTGTCGGAGCGGTTATTCCCTGCAAAGAGTGGCCCCGGATGGGCTGCCTCGGAGGTCGCCGCTGGCCCGGTTTTCACTCGGTACGGAGCATAGAAGCCTTGACCGACCGAGGATAAGCCTAGGTGCTCTAGCGAACCGGGTAGACAGGATTTCGGTGGACACCGCGTTAGTAAGCGGTGGGATCATCGACGAACTATAAGTCCGCTCATGCGGTGGCGGCACATGTACTTAAAGGAGAGTGGACGCTGATGAGCAGCGAACAGAACGAGGCCCCAGAAAACCTCGAACCCCAGTCTGTGGAGGAACCTCAGACTGCGGTTAAAGATCAGCCTGAGACTCAGGAGGCTCCGGCCGCTGAGAATAAGCCCGTCAAAAAGCGGACTCGCACCCGTCGCCCTGTCACGAAGGCTCAACCCCAAGAAGTCGCGCCGCAGGGTGAATCCGATTCGGAGCCCGAAAGTCCTACAGTAACCAGCGAAGTCGACGAGTCTGCCGAACCCGCTGAGCCGTCATCTACCGACAGTGGCTCGGAAGCCACCGAAGGACCCTCAGGGCAGACTGAGGAAGAGGTAGAAGAAGCTGTTGTCGCCGAGGAAGAGGACCAAGCTGGCGGGCTAGACCCGACCATGACCGCCGAGGAACAGGCCGCAGAAACTGCCCGCCAGAAGACCCTGCGTGAACAGAAAGAAGAAGAACTGGCCCGTATTGCAGCTGCTGCCAGCGCTAATAGCCTGCTCTTCTACTCACCCGACCTTGATTCCATCAAGGAACAGCTCCGCGCTGAGGAAGAGGCCCGCCGTGCGGCAGAAGAGGCTGAGCGACGCGAGCGCCGTCTGGCTGATCTTGACCCTGAGGTTACTTCCCGCCGCCGTCGTCGTCGCCGCCGCGGCGACGCTGACCTTGAGTTTGAGGGTGGCACTGAGGGTGATCCCGAGGACACCGTTGTTAAGGTGCGCGCACCCCGCCTGCCTGATTCTCACAGTAGCAACCGGGTCACCGGTGTTCGCGGTTCTACCCGCCTTGAGGCTAAGCGCCAGCGCCGCCGCGAAACCCGCGCAACCGGCCGTCGTCGCCAGATCATCACCGAGGCTGAGTTCCTGGCCCGCCGCGAGTCGGTGGACCGCCAGATGCTGGTGCGTCAGAAGGACGATCGTATCCAGATCGGTGTTCTTGAAGACGGTATTCTGGCCGAGCATTTTGTCTCTAAGACCCAGCAGGATTCCCTGATTGGCAACGTCTATCTGGGCAAGGTCCAGAACGTTCTGCCCTCTATGGAAGCTGCTTTCGTTGACATTGGCCGTGGCCGTAACGCTGTGCTGTACGCGGGGGAGGTCAACTGGGATGTCAGTGGCCTGGATGGTGCCCCCCGCAAAATTGAGAACGCTCTCAAAGCTGGGGATTCGGTGCTGGTGCAGGTAACCAAGGACCCCGTGGGGCATAAGGGTGCCCGTTTGACCAGCCAGGTTTCGCTACCTGGTCGCTACCTGGTGTATGTACCCGGTGGCTCTATGACCGGTATTTCTCGTAAGCTACCCGATGTTGAACGTCAGCGCCTGAAGAGGATTCTTAAGGACAAGCTCCCCGAAGATGCGGGCGTTATTGTGCGTACTGCCGCTGAGGGCGCTAGCGAAGAAGAGCTGAGCAACGATATCAACCGTCTGCGTGTTCAGTGGGAGGAAATCAAGGGAAAGAGCGAGTCCCGCAAGGTACTTGCCCCTGAGCTTCTCTACCAGGAACCCGATCTGACTATCAAGACGGTCCGCGATGTCTTCAATGAGGACTTTACGTCCATGATGGTCCAGGGGCAGGAAGCCTGGGACTCGATTGAGGCCTATGTTACCTATGTTGCCCCCGACCTGCTCGATCGCCTCAAGCAGTGGGAAGAGGACGATGACCTCTTTGACCACTACCGTATTGAGGAACAGCTCCAGAAAGCACTGGACCGTAAGGTCTACCTGCCCTCCGGCGGTTCGCTGGTGATTGACCGCACCGAAGCTATGACCGTAGTCGATGTGAACACGGGCAAGTTCACCGGTAGCGGTGGCAACCTGGAAGAAACCGTTACTAAGAACAACCTGGAAGCGGCCGAAGAAATCGTCCGTCAGCTCCGTCTGCGCGATATTGGTGGCATCATCGTGGTTGACTTCATTGATATGGTCCTTGAGTCTAACCGCGAGCTGGTATTGCGCCGTCTGGTGGAGTGCCTGGGCCGTGACCGCACCAAGCACCAGGTCGCTGAAGTGACTTCCCTGGGTCTGGTTCAGATGACTCGTAAGCGTATGGGAACCGGCCTGCTTGAGGTTTTTTCGGAGCCCTGCGAGGCCTGTGCAGGCCGTGGTCTGCTGGTGCATGACCAGCCGCTGAAGGGCCGTAGCGGCGGCGCGTCGGACTTCATTCACCGTTCTGAGCGCGATGACCGCAAGCGTTACCGCAACCAGAAGAATCAGGTTCGCCGTGCTGACATCGCCGAAATTGATGAGAGCGATGAGCAGAAGGCTGAGGCCCGTAAGGCGGCTCTTGCCAATCTGGTAGCCGCTACCAGTGGTCAGCACGAGGATGAAGAGGGAGAAGCCGAATCTAAGTCAGCTCGTAAGCGTAAGCGCCGCAAGCGTAACCGCCGTGCCGAAGCTGGTGCAGAATTTGATGTTAGCCAGCAGGGTGCAGAGCAGGTCCTTACTATCGGTGATGATGTCATTGAGCTTCCCACCGGTGGTGAGCTTGAGTCTCTTGAAGAGGGCATGGGGGAGCAGGGCTCCTTCACGCTTGAAACTCTGGCCGCTGTGTTCGACTCTGAGGCCCCGGATCAAGAGGACAACCGCCCCGTAGGCCGTGCCCGCAACCAGGGTAAGCGCCGTGGGATTTCTGCCGATGCTCTGTCTGCGAACTCTGATGCCAGTTTGGAAGTTGACCCCGAGGCTGACTCTCGCTTTACGCAGAGCTCAACCAGGCTCGATGCTATCCGTGCCGCTGAGGCTAGGGCCCGCGCCTCCCAGCGTGCTGGCCGTGAGTACCAACCTCGCGACGGCGAAGAGTCTAAGGACTCTCCTCAGCGCGGTGGCGACCGTACGGGTCGTAGCTCCAACCGCCGTAACTGGAATGAGCGGGATAGCTCACCTGAAGGTGGTCGGGGCCGTGGCCGGCGTCCACGCAGGGCTACCAGCTCGGACGTCAAGTATGTCGCTCCCCTTGAGGTTCCTGCTGAACCCGGTGTCACCGGTGTGGCAACCCCAGGTAAGAAAGCTGCTGAGCCTGTTGCTGAGGTAGCGCAGGTCGAAGCTATCGCTGAGCCGGTAGCTGAGTCTCCGCGTAAGAAGCGCCGCCCCCGCCGTGCTGTCAGCTCAGGCGCCGGATCTTCGGCTGTCAAGACTGAGCAAGTTGCAGCTGCCCAGGGTACTTCGGTTGTTGCCAGCCTTGAGCAGGTTCAGAAGCCGGTAACCGCGGCTGAGAACGGCCCCGTTATGTTGGGTGTTGGTGTCTCTGCCGCCGATATCAAGCGTCAGGGCCGCTAAGCCCTAGCCGGTTGGCCCCCGCCCCTTCGCCGGGACGGGGGCCTATTTGCGTTTTGAGCTACCGCGAGATTGAGGGTGAGTGCTTGCCCACACCCCTGCTCTCTGCTTGCCCAACGCAAGGTTAAGGCGTAAACTTGTGAGCTGGTGCTGTTCTCACAAGCAAGCGTTAGCGTGAGTTCAGCTAGGGCATGAACATCCTCTAGGGTATTTCAAGGCCAAGCCAACAGAGGATAATTCATCACTGAAAATACCCGGTGCAAACTGTGGTAACCGGGTAAGGCACCTTGCTGTTGAGCCGGTGAAGCTTTCAGAGATGGTTATCTTGCAATTATTAAAATGACGTCAAGAGAAGTGAGTTCCCAAGTGGCATACGCAATTGTTCGCGCTGGCGGCCGCCAGGAAAAGGTCTCAGTAGGAGATCTCGTTACCCTTGACCGCGTCGCTGGTGAGCCTGGAAGCACTATTGAGCTTCCTGTACTGCTGCTAGTTGATGGGGACAAGGTCACCGCTGATGCAAAGACCCTGGCTTCTGCCAAGGTAACTGCTGAAAAGATCGAAGACCTCCGCGGTCCCAAGATCGTTATTCAGAAGTACAAGAACAAGACCGGTTACAAGAAGCGTCAGGGCTTCCGCGCCGAACTGACCACCGTTAAGATCACTGCGATCAAGGCGTAAGTTCGCACTAGACTGGTTTTAAAACAACCCATTCTTTTTACCTAAGGTAGGCATCAATGGCACATAAGAAGGGCGCAAGCTCCACCCGCAACGGCCGTGACTCAAACCCCCAGTACCTCGGTGTTAAGCGCTACGGCGGCGAGACCGTCAATGCCGGCGAGATTCTCGTTCGTCAGCGTGGCACCCACTTCCACCCCGGCAACAATGTTGGCCGCGGTGGCGATGACACCCTGTTCGCTCTGGCAGCAGGCAAGGTCGAGTTCGGTACCCGCAAGGGCCGCAAGGTAGTCAACATCCTTGCAGCCGCTGAGTAAGGTTTTATAGCTTTTTCAGTGTAGAGGGCGACCACGCTAGACGTGGTCGCCCTTTCTCATGTTTTTGGGTAAGGTTCGCAATAACCAGACCTGCTCTTTTTTGAGCCTGTAGACTTATACCCACACTATTTTTTATTTTTAGCTTTAAGGAGCTTTATTTCGTGGCAGAATTTGTAGATCGCGTGGTCCTGCACGCAACAGGCGGGCACGGTGGGCACGGCTGTGTCTCGGTTCGCCGTGAAAAGTTTAAGCCTTTGGGCGGTCCTAACGGCGGTAACGGGGGCAAAGGCGGTGACGTTATCCTGCGTGTGGACGGTCAAACAACCACCCTCCTGGAGTACCACCACAGCCCTCACCAGCACGCCCCTAACGGCGATATTGGCCGTGGCGACATGTCGCACGGCTTCAATGGGCAAGACCTTATTCTGCCTGTTCCCCAGGGCACCGTGGTTAAAGATAAAGACGGTAACGTGCTTGCAGACCTGATTCGCATGGGCGATGAGTTCGTTGCGGCTGAAGGTGGCATGGGGGGGTTGGGTAACGCGGCTCTGGCCTCGACCAAGCGTAAGGCACCTGGCTTCGCTCTGCTGGGCATTCCCGGTTCACAGCGAGATATCGTCCTTGAACTCAAGTCAATTGCCGATATCGCTCTGGTGGGCTACCCCTCAGCCGGTAAGTCTTCGCTGATTGCCGCTATTTCTGCTGCCCGCCCCAAGATTGCCGATTACCCATTCACCACCCTGATTCCTAACCTGGGTGTTGTGCAGGCAGGCGATACCCGTTACACCGTAGCCGATGTACCCGGCCTCATCGAGGGAGCCTCAGAAGGAAAGGGCCTGGGCCATAGGTTCCTGCGTCACGTAGAGCGCTCAAGCGCACTGGTACATGTCATTGACTGCGCCACCTTGGAACCCAACCGCGACCCCATCTCTGACTTCGATGTGATTCGTGCTGAGCTGGAAAACTACGAGGTTGACCCCACCGCCGGTGTGACCGTCCCCCTCAACGATCGCCCCCAGATTATCGCTCTGAACAAGGTCGATGTCCCCGAAGCGCGTGAGCTTGCCGAGTTCGTGCGCCCCATGTTTGAAGAGCGCGGCTACAAAGTCTTTGAGATTTCTACCGCCTCTCATGAGGGCCTGCGCCAGCTCACTTTTGCCATGGCCAAGCTGGTGGAGGAAGACCGCGAGGCACGCAAGAAGAGCAAAGAGACACCTGCTGAAGATGTCACCATCGTCAAGCCCAAGGGCTTCCGCTCGCGTAAGCGCCAGGAGTTCATTATCCGCAAGGAAGAACGTAACCTGGAGCCCCTGTTCCGCGTGATGGGCGAAAAGCCTGAACGCTGGATCAAACAGACTGACTTTAACAACGATGAGGCCGTGGGCTATCTGGCCGACCGTCTGAACCGTCTGGGCGTGGAGGACGAACTTTTCAAGGCCGGTGCCGTTGCGGGTGATGCCGTGGTCATCGGTGAAGAAGCCGATGCAGTGGTCTTTGACTGGGAACCCACTATGGTTGGTGGCGCAGAGCTACTCTCCTCACCGCGCGGTACCGATGCCCGCCTTGAAGAGCTGATTCGCCCGACTCGTGCCCAGCGTAAGGCTGAGTTCCACGAGCGTATGGATGCCAAGGCTGAGGCTCGAGCAGAGCTTGAAGCTGAGCGTAAAGCCGGTATTTGGACCGAATCTGTTGCCCAGAAGAATTCAAAGCGCTCTCAGGATTCCTCGGACCAGTAGGGCGCCGGGTATAAATCTGCGATTAGGGTTTCATAATGTGCAATGAGTCGCCTGCCAGCGTGAGTTGGTGGGCGACTCTGCTGTATATTCAAAGAGCTAAAGACGATTCTTTAAGGGAGCTAAGCAATGGATTTGAAGGACGCCTTTCAAGCGAGTGCTGAGTCTCGGGGCAAACACCGGCGTAGCCCGATTCTCCATCGCTCGGATATGCCGCTGGCTCAGCGCATTGTGGTGAAAGTTGGTTCCTCATCCCTTACCTCTATTGAGAATTCGCTGGACGAGCTGGCTATTGCTACCATCTCCGATGTCCTCGCCAAGAAAAAGCGGCAGCACCCCAACATTGAGCTGGTTTTTGTGTCTTCAGGTGCTATTGCCGCCGGGTTGGCACCGCTGGGGCTGTCACGCCGTCCTAAGGATTTGGCGACCCAGCAGGCTGCGGCATCGGTGGGGCAGTCGCTGTTGATGAGCCGCTATACCGATATTTTCTCTCGCTACGGCGTGACTGTTTCACAGGTGCTCTTGACCGCTGAGGACCTCATGGCCCGTGACCGCTACCAGAATGCCCACCGCCAGTTGGAGCGCCTTTTGGATTTGGGAGTCATGCCCATTATTAACGAGAACGATGCGGTGGCGACCACTGAGATTAAGTTTGGCGACAATGACCGGATTGCGGCGCTGGTTGCCCATACGGTCAAAGCTGATGCTCTACTCTTGCTATCCGATGTTGATGCGCTCTACACACGTCACCCTGACCAGGGCGGTGAACGTGTCAGCCACGTAAAAAATGAGCAGGATTTGGCTGGGCTGAGTATTGGCTCGGTGGGTTCTGCCGGTGTTGGCTCAGGCGGTATGGTTACTAAGGTCAAGGCGGCCCAGGTGGCCGCCGCCTCAGGCATTCCTGCCCTGGTCACCAGCGCGGCTCTGGCCCGCCAAGCCTTTGCTGGTGAGGACGTGGGCACCTGGTTCTACGCTACCGGCGAGCGCCGGCCCGTCCAGACCCTGTGGTTGGAACATCTGGCCGACATTGAGGGAACCCTGGTCGTGGACAAGGGAGCCGCCGCAGCTCTGCTCCGCCGACGCTCGCTTCTGGCTGCTGGGCTGGTGCGTGTTTCCGGGAACTTTGAGGGCGGTAGCCCCGTAGCGATTGCCGATGAGTCAGGCACGGTTCTTGCCCACGCTTTGAGCTCCTACTCTTCTGATCAGACAGCGCAGATGGTGGGGCTACATACCGGGCAGATTCAGCAGGCTATGGGTGAAACATACGACGGTACAGTCGCCCACGCCGATAATATTGCCCTGGTTGCTAGTGCCGTGCGTTAGATAAAGTTTTCCTGGCTGATGCCCTGATCTGTCGCTAGCATGGGGTGTAGGTTTTGAACGAGTGAAGGAGTTAGGGTGATGGCAGAGCAACTGCTTGTTCCAGAAGACGTGATGTGTCAGGTAGCCGATATGGCTGAGGATGCACGCATTGCCTCGCGTAGGCTGGCGAAGGCTGATACCCGGTGGAAGAATAAAGCCCTGCTTGCGGTAGCGGATTCTTTGGAACTTCACGCCGAGATTATTACGGAGCAGAACGCTCTGGACCTTGCCCGGGAGCGGGATAAGGGCATGAGCGAGGCCATGCTGGATAGGCTTGCCCTGAACCCCAAGCGTGTGAGTGAGCTGTCAGCTGCTCTGCGTGAGCTGGTTGCCCTTCCAGATCCCGTGGGCCAGCTGGTGCGGGGTTCAACCTTACCCAACGGTCTGCGTATGCAGCAGGTTCGGGTGCCCCTGGGCGTTATTGGTGCCATTTATGAGGCAAGGCCGAATGTCACGGTCGATATTGCTGGCCTGGCTATTAAATCCGGTAATGCGGTCATGCTTCGTGGCGGCTCAGCTGCTGCCAAAACCAATCAGGTCATTGTTCGAATTATCCGTGATGCTGTGCACGCTACCGGGCTACCGATTGACTCAGTGCAGTCTGTTGATGAGTTTGGTCGCGACGGCGCCAATGCGCTCATGCAGGCACGTGGCCTGATTGACGTCCTGATTCCGCGCGGTGGCCACCAGCTGATTCAGTCGGTGGTAAACAAGGCCCGTGTTCCCGTCATTGAGACCGGTGAAGGCAACTGCCATATCTTTGTCGATGTTTCAGCCGACCCTGCTCAGTCAGCTGAGATTTTGGTGAACGCTAAGACCCAGCGCCCCGGTACCTGCAACACGGTCGAGACCCTTCTGCTGGCTGAGGGCTCCGAAGCATCCTCTGCTGTCCTGGCCGCACTGGTCAAGGCAGGGGTAACCCTGCACCTTGATGAAGCGTCACGAGCTCACCTGCCTGCCGGTGCTCAGGCACTTGATGCAAGAGAAGAGGACTGGGCTACCGAGTACGGTTCTCTCGACCTAGCGGTTAAGACCGTCCCGGACCTGCCAGCCGCTATTGAACACATCCGCAAATACTCAACGGGCCACTCCGAGGCGATCCTGACAAATAGCGTGAGCAACGCAGAAAAGTTTATCCGTGATATCGATTCGGCTGCGGTTTATGTGAACGCTTCGACCCGCTTTACCGATGGTGGTCAGTTCGGTCTGGGCGCAGAAGTCGGCATTAGCACCCAGAAACTGCACGCTCGCGGTCCCATGGGTCTTGAACAACTGACCACAAGCAAGTGGATTGTGCGAGGTGACTGGCACACCCGCGACTAAGTGAGTAAAAAACTTGTCGGCTATCGGGGAAAGACCAGCAGAAGCCGGCTCTAACCGGTAGCATGGTGTTAGCTCCATACTATGCCCGCGCTGAGGGGAGCATACGCCCCTAAGGTTTGAAAGGTACACACATGATCTCATCTGCTCTTGCAGCAGGCACCGCAGTCCTTGCCTCCGAAGAAGGTAGCCACCAGCTCCATGTTCTGGGTATGCCTACCTACATGTTTGCCATTTTTGGCTTTGTCTTCTTCGGCCTGCTCTTTTTCATTACTATTTCTTTCTCTGGCCGCGGCATCGTTCGCCCCGATCATGCAGCTGACCATCTCTCAGAGGATGAGGCCAAAGCTCTACGTGATTACACCAGCAAGCACAAGCACTAATTAGCCTTTAGTAGATTCGGCGCGGTTGCCTGCAGTGACCTTTCGGGGCGCGGGGCCCGCGCCGAATCTGTACCCCGAACCCGCTTCCCAGGAGTCCCGTGATTCGCCCTGCCCAAGATATCCGTAAAGCCTTGAGTATCCCTGAGCCTGACCCCTCAGCAACGAGGTTAGGTGTCATGGGCGGCACTTTTGACCCGATCCACCACGGGCACTTGGTGGCCGCCAGCGAGGTAGCTGCCGTGCTAGGCCTGGATGAAGTTGTTTTTGTGCCTACGGGCAACCCCTGGCAGAAGGCTAAGAAACGGGTATCTGACCCGGAGCACCGTTACCTGATGACGGTGATTGCCACAGCTTCTAACCCGCGCTTTAGCGTCAGCCGGGTCGATATTGACCGTGGGGGACCGACCTACACTATCGATACTTTGACTGACCTGCATAAAGATCGACCGAATGTTGAGCTTTTCTTCATCACCGGGGCCGATGCTATGAGCCAGATCGCTACCTGGAAAGACGCAGACAAAATGTGGGATTTGGCTACCTTCGTTGCGGTGACCAGGCCCGGTCATGAGCTCACCGTACCGCCCCAAGCGGAGGGTAGAGTCCGTGTTATTGAGATTCCGGCTATGGCGATTTCGTCAACCGATATTCGGGATCGGGTGCGGTACCGTCTGCCGGTGTGGTACCTGGTGCCCGACGGGGTGGTCCAGTACATCAACAAGTATGACCTCTACCAGCACACCGCCGATGAAGAGGGGGGCGGGCGATACAGCGATGGTTTGCCGGCCCACAAATAGGTAACGGCCCAGGTTGGCTGATGGGGACTTTAAGGCTGACTTGGTACTATTGAGTCAAGATTTAGGCACTTTCGTGAGGAATGAAACTGTGAGCAGCACACCCAAGAAGGCAGAGGGCACCAGTAAAAATGTCGCGCCCAGTTATCTCTCCGATACTTTCATCACAGATGATGGTATTGAGGTGCCACCTCCTACGCGGCCGATGGGTCCTCGTCGTCTTTCTCGCTACTATGATGAAGCTGCCAATTACCTGCGGGCCGTGGCGCGCGGGGATGATGAGCTACCCCCTCCTCCTATGTTTATGGGGAAGGTTGAGGGGCTGACCGTCAAAGCTGACCCGAGTGCTACCCTGGTGGGGCTTTCGCAGATGGGGAGTATTAGCACTGATGAGGGAGAGCTTGACATTGATTATGACCATAACCAGGTCACTCTTGTTGAGGACCCCCTGGGGCATATTGGCCAACAGATTCTTGGCGAACCCGATGATGGGCAAGCTCTAGGATCTGACCAGACTGACTTTGCGGCAGCACCGATTGAGATTGGTAGCGACAGCGATTTCATCAGTATTGAAGATCTTGCATCAGGGAGCGACGCCCACGAAACAGCCCATGAAAATTCTGAGGCTAACGATGAGCCTGCTGCCGGTGAAGAGGCCCAGGAAGAAGCCATCAGCCCTGAAGAAGCAGAAGTTAAAACGAATGAAACTGCCGACCAGGCCGATGATGCTGTAGCCCAAGCGGTCTCGGCTCCCCTTGCGACTCCTGCTCTAGAGCTACCTAGCCCCGTTCGTGCTATCGATGCCCAAGGCCTGGACTTGACTGAACTCGACACACCTGCCCAGCCTGCACCGAGTGAGCGTGCCCTAGCCAGCGAGACGGCTCATGCTGTAGAATCTGATAGTTCTGAAGAAAACACTCAGGTTCCTGAGGGCAAGCTTCTTGCTGAATCGGAGAGCGATACCTCAGATGAACCGTGCCAGGCAGATTTGGTTGACGGACCTGATGCTTCTGTCATCACAGGTCAGCAACAGGGTGGTACCGGTGCTCTTGACCTATCAGCAGATGCTGAGGCGACTGATGCTGTTGAATCGGCATCTTCGGAGAAGCCCGGCAAGGGCGGCACCCTTGTCGCTATGGGGGGCATCTTCCTGTTTCTGGTTGCCTTGGTTCTTGTCTGGGTCGTTTTTTACAATTAGATTTTAGATGAATAAAACCCCTCAAAAAGTTTGGGGGAGTGAAGTGCTCGGAAAGGGCGAAATGACTGCTGCTGCAGAGTCTATTGAAGCATTGAAGGTAGCCGCACGCGCGGCTGATCAGATGCAGGGTACTAACCTGCTGGCGGTCGATGCTTCGGATATCATGGGTTTGATTGACGGTTTCTTGGTGGTCTCGGCCCACAACGAACGACTGGTCAACGCGATTGTTGATGAGGTGGAGGACGAGCTCTGCGAAGAACTGGGCCTCAAGCCCTTGCGCCGGGAAGGCCGCGCCGAGGGCCGCTGGGTCTTGCTGGACTTTGGGGATATTGTGGTTCATGTTCAGCATGAAGAAGACCGCGCCTTCTATGCTTTGGACCGCCTGTGGGGCGAAGCGCCCCGTATCGACCTTGGCCTGGAAAGTGAAGCTGGTAGGGTTGATACCCAAGGGGCTGAAGCTGATTTCAATATCATTACCCCTGAGGCTGATCTGATGAACCAGCGCGAGGACTAAATTTTTTGCTCTAGCTAGCCAGGAAGGTAGCTTACTTTTTGAGGTGCCCTGCCCCGAGTGGGCGGGGCACCTTTTTCTGTAACTCCCAATAGGCGCAGGGTGTGGCACAGTTCATAAATGTTGCCGGTCGGTGAATTTGCCTTAGCGCTTGGGTGTGCCATAAGATGGAGAGGTCGCCAAGAGCGGCACATAACTTTATAAGGGGCTATGGCGCAGTTGGTAGCGCGTCTGCATGGCATGCAGAAGGTCAGGGGTTCGAATCCCCTTAGCTCCACGGGGGTATGGCGCAGTTGGTAGCGCGTCTGCATGGCATGCAGAAGGTCAGGGGTTCGAATCCCCTTACCTCCACCAAGAAAGGCGGTCTTCGTGATGACATATCACGGAGACCGCTTTTTCGTGCCCGATATCCGTTTCAGCCGAAGGGCTAGAGGGAGTAGAGCCGAGCCTGGGTAGCCAGTAGCGTGGGCAGGAAGTCCTCGTCCCGCAGGGCTGATATGTCATCCACCATCTGCTGCAGATACCCAGCAACCTGGCGGGCGAAGAGACCTGCATCCAGTTCAGCTGTCGGGCTTTCGGGCAGGTCGGTTTCCAGTAGCAACCGCTCAGCAGGCACCTGGCGCACATAGGTCCGCCCGCGCTTGGTTGCCAACATCTGCGGGTGCACCGAGATATAACCGCCCAGCTTGATTAGCCGGGTTAGCTCGTCGCTGCTGCCCCCAAAACGGTGCATGACCGGGACGACAGAGCAATCAGGTGAGGTTAATTGATCAAGAAGGTCAAGCACCGGGCTGACCGCCCGAACGGCATGCAGAGAAAGCACATAGGTTTGATCTGCCGGACATCCTGTAGCGGCTTGCTTGACTGACAGCAAGATACGCGCCAACACCTGCAGTTGGAGGTCAGCACTGGCTGTTTCTAAGCGCCGGGGGAGGAAGTCCAAGCCAATTTCACCGATAAACCTGGTGCTCATGACCTCTTCCTCAAAAATAGCGAGCTCCCGCTCTGCCTGCTCCGGTGAGGTAATCCACCAGGGGTGAAAGCCCAAAGAAAGCAGGGGAGCCTGACCTCTTAGACTAGAGCTGGGGGAATAAGCTGCTAGCTCTTTATAGGCTGACGGTAGCAGGGTTTGGGCAACAACCTGTGCACCCTGAGCGATCAGGGAATCCATAAAAGGTTCGCGCAGCTTAGGGGCCAGAAAATCAAGGTGAAAATGAGAATCCAGAAGCAGACTAGGCATGCTGGTTCCCTCCTCTTCGACAGAGTTACTCACCGGGCTGAGGAGCAAGGTAGGGCGGTGCCTGAATCTCTTCCATGCCAGCTAGCTGGCGGATGACCCTACCTGCCAGCATCTGACCCATAATAGGCGGCATATAGCTCATGGACCCCAGGGTTTCCCCCTTGGTGTTTCCACCGGTCTTTTCTACGGCAAAGGGTAGCTCTGTGGAGAAAAGAACCTCTAGACCGTAGATACCACGTTTCTTGCACTCCGAGCGAATGACCCTGGACATGGAGCAGTTATAGGTCTTACGGATATTGGCGAACTCCAGCATGGTCGGGTCAAGCCGGTTGGCTGCACCCATAGAGGCCAGCAGGTTAAGGTTGTTCTCTGCCGCCCAGCGGTAGACGGCCAGTTTCTGGGAGATAGTGTCGATGCAGTCAATGACGTAATCAGGGCGCGGGAACTGCCCAAGGGTCTCAGCAATGTTCTGCGGTGTCAGGAAAATCTGCTCGGCAATCACTTTGCAGTCGGGTTGAATCTCCTTAATCATGCCCTCCATGACCTGAGCTTTGACCTTGCCCAGGGTAGAGGTAAACGCCAGAGCCTGACGGTTGATGTTGCTCTCTTCAACCACATCTCGATCGAGCACAATCAGGTTACCTACCCCGCCCCGTGCTAGGGCTTCGGCGCAGGCAGAGCCTACCCCGCCCAATCCAAGAACCATGACGGTCGCATCCTGCAGTTTTTGTAGACCCTCATCTCTAAGGACCAGTCTTAGCCGGGCAAAGCGTTCACTCTCAATTCCCACGGTGGGGCCCCTCTCATCTCGCACCAGGTTATTATCGCATACTTGAACCTTATTGCTCAGCGTGAGATCTACCAGCCCGTTGGGTGCATCTGGTCATCTACAGGTTCATCTGTTAGGTTGACTTTTAGGCTCCTTATCTTTCAGATTACAAATAATTCTTTATTCGGAGTATCTTATGAACCTCGACCACATAACGTTAACTCGCATTGATCCAATCGCTGAGAGAGAAGACCTTATTGACTTTATAACGGGTAACCACTGGCCTTTTCATGTGACTCCACAGATGTCGCGTGAGCAGATTGAAAAAGCCATTGAATCCGGAGCCTACCGGAGTGATGAACGTGATTCTTACTGGGTTGATCATGCTGACCTTGGTCGAATTGGCCTTATTCGCTTTGAGGATTTGGAAGATGACACCCCGGTCTTTGATCTACGTCTAGCTAGCCGGTATCGCGGCAGGGGCCTGGGAGTTCAAGTTCTTAAGGTAGCGACGGCTTGGGTATTTGAGCACATGCCAGCTACACGCCGCTTCGAGGGGCAGACTAGGGACGATAACCTGCCCATGCGCCGTACCTTTGTCAAAGCCGGCTGGGTTAAGGAAGCATACTACAGACAGGGTTGGCCGGTCACCGGCGCTGAACCCCGCGATTCGGTAGCCTACGCTATCTTACGCAGTGACTGGGAAAGCGGAACAAGCACTCCGGTGCCGTGGGGCCAGGACTAACCGGCTCAATAGTTTTTAAGTAGACGCTCCTCAGCTCTGGCAATGAGTGCATCAACTTGCTCTTTGGGGTGCTTATGTAGAATAGAAAAGGCTATCACCTGCAAAGGGTGCGAGAGCCTAAAAAGCATGGCACGCTCGGCCTCCTCGCGGGTACGCGCGAGCAACCGGATGAACTGGTCCCCATGCCATGCAGCCAGGCAGGCGATATCTACTGCTGGGTCATCCACAGTTGCGAGGTCCCAGTCTAAGATTCCGCTGACCTTGCCACCTTCAAACAACATATTGGTTCCGGCTAGGTCAACATGTGAAAACACAAGTTGAGATGTGTCTAAAGTTGCTTGGAGGGCACTGAGGTCGTTAATAATAGCCAGCGCTCGCTCTTGGGCTGCGTAGCTCAGAAGCGGTATCACCTGCTCTAACATCTCATTCCGCCACCGTTTACCGCCGCAGAAGGCTCGGGGCTCTGCAAGATAAGGTCGGATATGGCTGGTGGAGGTAGCTCTAATTTCTTGAAGAACCCCGTATAAAACTGCTGTATTACCTCTCCCGGCGGCGTGAGGCTCTCCCCATAATCGTAGGGTTGGTACAGCTGTAACCCTCTCTTCTTGTAAGGGCTCTCCGGCGGAGCGGGGGAGGCCGAAAGAATACTCGGGTAGGGCATCAACTAGCTTCTGGGTCCGCAGAATTGATTTTGCCACTTCGGTGTTGCGGGCAATACGTATCGCCAGATCTTCAGTCAAGGCCACGACCGAACTTGTCCCCAGATGTACGACCTGATCCAGAGTTTGCTCTGGGGCAACTGCGCCGATGACCTCGTGGATTAGTTCTTGGTCTATAGTTACCGCGTCCATTGTTATCCCTCCGCTATCTGGCTAGAGTTTAGCGCATTGGTGCAGAAGAAGTCGCTACCTGGACGAGTTGGGCTCGAGACAAGACGCTTGACAACTGGCGCGAAGCTAGCGTTACCTAGATATGGTTATCAGGAGAGAAAGTTGAGATGGGGCAAGGGCTGATATGGGCGCACTACCTGTCGGGGAATATGGAACTCCCGGGCCGCTGCGGGACCGGCTTGTCGCCGCAATTCTTAGCGGGCAGAAGACCGCGACCTCATCCCTATACGAGGAATACCGGCGCTTTGGGGAAGACCTGCCCCAGGTGGGCCAGCGCGAAATCGTTCTTGATTCACACCAGCATCCGGTCTGTCTAACCGAAACCGTAGCCGTGGAGGTACTGCCGGTGAGCGACATGAAACTTGACTTTGCTCTGGCAGAAGGTGAAGGGTTTACCTCGGTTGACGATTGGTGGGCGGCTCACCGTACTTTCTGGGGATCAGAAGTCTACCGAACCCACTTGGGGCAACCGGAGATTGAGCTTGATGAAAATACCCTGGTGGTCTGCCAATGGTTTCGGATGCTCCCGCTACCGTCTAGCAGGTAATGGGCCAGAAGAGCTTGGCCCTTAGTGGATAGCAAAAATCATCAGGAGGGCCACCAGCACGAAGAGGGAACCAAAAATAAGGTTAAGAATCTTCTGCCCGCGCGGTGAATGGCTCAGCCGGGTCAGCGGCTGAGCCACCACAGCAAAACCGCCCCACATCACCGCAAGATCGATAGCCACCATGGTCACGGCCAGAATCAGATACTGGGGAAGTTGCGGCTGATCGGGTCTAATGAACTGCGGCATAAAGGCAAGCATAAAAACAATAGCCTTAGGGTTAGACATATTCACCCAAAAGCCCCGACCAACCAAAGTCAGAGGGCGAAAGTCATAGCACTATCCTAAATCGGAGGCAAGACCCAAGCCGAAAGAACAAACAACAAAAAGAACAAACAACAAATGGACACCCCCATCCCTGTAAACCCCTCATACAATGGTTGCTATGACTGCCCCCGCTTCGCAACGCCGCACCCTCCTAGCCCTAGCCCTCACTCAGGTCTTTGGAACCATCGGGCTAGGAGTCGCCCCTACCATCGGTATTCTGCTTGCCAGCGAGATGACCCACAGCCAGGCGCTCGCAGGAGTGGCGAGGACGGCTTCCACTTTTGGTGCGGCCCTGTTCGGTATTCCGCTGGCCAACCTGGCAGCACGAACATCACGCCGGTGTGCTCTCTCGGTGGGCTGGCTGGTCGCAAGTCTGGGGGCTGCTCTTCTGGCATTCTCTGCAGGGGGCGCCTACCTTACCCCGGTTATCCTGGGTATGCTCATGATTGGTGCGGGGAGCGCAGCTAGCTACCAGGCACGGTTTGCAGCGACCGACCAGGCCTCAGAGTCTCAGCGTACCTCAGCCCTGAGCTTTATCGTGTGGGTGGGAACCATCGGTTCTGTGCTCGGGCCTAACATCGGTACGCCAGCCCGCCTGCTCTCTGAGCGGTGGGGTACCAACCTCTACGGCACAGCCTTCGGGCTAGCTGCCCTTGCTCTCTGCTTAGCTACAGCGATGGCCTACCTGTTCCTGCCTGCCCCCTCCCTTACATCGAATGTGACTGACCCGCCGGGAGTCAGCCCCCACCGGCCTTCTTTTGGTGCCCGGTGTGCAGCGGTTTACCGGCATATTGTTGGTAACGCTCAGGCACGGTGCGCTGTTCTTGCTCTGCTGGGTGCCCATACTGTGATGGTGAGCGTGATGACCATGACGCCGGTTCACATGAACCACCAGGGCGCCAGCATTGAAGTCATTGGCCTGACGATCAGCTTGCACGTTCTGGGCATGTTCGGCCTGTCCCCGCTCATGGGAATTGCCGCTGATAGGTTTGGGCAACGACCGGTTATTATGGCGGGGCTGATGACACTTGTACTTTCACTCGCACTAGCCATAGTTGCACCCGAGAACCAGCCTGTGATGGTACTTTCCCTGACCCTGCTGGGCTTGGGCTGGTCGGCGGTGTTTGTCGCCGGATCGGCGCTCTTTGCGGCCTCGCTCCCGCAGAAACAGAGAGTTGAAGCCTCAGGCGGCCTAGATGCGCTCATGAACCTGGGGGCAGCTATGGCAGCACTGGCATCAGGCCTTGTACTGGCGGCTGCATCCTTCCCTGTCCTTGCCGGGCTAGCTGGTCTGCTCCTTGCCCCCGGGGCGATAGGGCTGTGGGCTAGCAGACGCTAATTCCTGGGGACGGTCTACCTAGCTGACCTTAAAGTTCCTTATCTAATGCTTGACGTAGGTTCCTCGTGATAGCGGTTGCCTGCCCCATCACAAAGTACCTCACGGCAGGTTTAGCAATAAGGCCAAGTGGCTTGCGCACCAGGCCTTGGAGGGTACCTATCTTCTTGCTGTTGGGCCGAACCCATACGAGAGATAGCCGGCAGATGCACCCATTTGAGTCCTCGGTGAGCTGGACTGAAACCTGTTGAGTGTTCAGCTGCGGTTCATGGGGGAACTTGAGCTCATACTCAATGCGCTTACTTTCTGCGTCTTTTCCTATGAGAGTGACTTCTTGAACCTGCCGGCTTGGTTTGCTTGGAACCTTAGAAAATTTTCCGGTGGGAGCAGCTGAGCGACCAAGCCAGGGTCCGGTGGATCCTGGCTCTACCTCGAGAGACTCGATAGCAGGTAGCCAGTTGGGGAGGTTGCTGGGGTTACTGACGAATTCCCAGGCCTTTTGCGGGTTGGTCGGAAGGAATACCGTGTGACTTGCACCGATACGGTTCTGATGTGAAGTGTCAACAACCTGCCTGGATGTAGAGGAGGGCAGCTGTTCTAGGGCCGTTACAAGCGCTGAATGCTCTATCTTGGCTTCGCTCAGGATCTCTTGGATATACCCACTGGACTCTTGGGCCAGAGCAAGGGCTAGCTCACGGGATGTCTTTACCTGATTGAGAATTCTCCTTGCGCGGTCAGTCAGCTGGTAGCCAGCAAGCTCCGGGAGTGACACTGGGGCTGGTGCGCTGATACCGAGTTCTTTGAGTAGCTTGTTATCAACTGCTCTGGTCGCGCTAGCTAGGACTCTTGGGTGTGCTCTGTGACTGCGGAGGGTGACCCCTACTTGGCCAGCATCGAGTGCGAGAGCCATGAGCAGATCAGGCAGGTCGATGATATTTTTGCCGCGCTCTGTTGCAATATCCCGGGCTAGGGTAAGGGTTGCGATGTAATCAGTTAATGAAGGCGCCTGCTTCTTCTGTAGGGTCATGATTTCCTCCGTGGGAGAGGGATAGATGGGTCTATCCGTTTGGCGTATTTTTTGTGCACAGCCTGCCGGCTAACCCCTAGGCAATCTGCAATGGCCTGCCAGCTCATGCCGCTCTTGAGCGCGGCTTCGACTTGCTGATGTTCAAGAGAGTCGGCAAGAGCTTTCAGTGTTGCTACTGCACGCAGACCCCGTCTAGGGTCACTGGTGTTGGCTGCCTGATGGGTGGCTGCTTCTGGATCCATGATGTCAACCTTAGTTGCTAATGGTGGATAGTGTCAATATATGTTGACAATTGTCTAGATAGTTTTCCGTGCAGTCCCATGCTGACTCCGTGAGATAATAGGTCGGTGAATACCCTCCTGAGCAAGCAAATACTAGCCCTGGCTGACTCCCGTGGCACTGCCCTTGACCGACTCATTCTTGCTGACTCCAAAGACATGCGCCAGATTACTAAGGGGCCGGGGCAGGATATCTTGATTCTCGATGACCCCACCGGTGCTTTAACTTTGGAGTCACTAGCCCTAGTGCTTGCTCGCGGAGGGCGGGTGCTCAGCCGTCAACGCTCCTATGACCTAGCGCTAGAGCTCTTCCACACGGCTCACACCCTAGGGGAGGAAGCGTCCGCCCGCCTCCTCATAGCCGGCCTCGATAACAAAGGAGAGATAGACCCAGGCACCTTTGGCCTCACCAACTTTTTGGTAGCCCACAGCTTTCAGGGCAACTTAGCTTTGGGGCACCTACCTAAGAGCCACTCTGCACTAGCGGACACCAGCTACGATTTTTCCACCTACCAACAGGCCAAGGGAGCCGGGGCAACTCTGCTAGTAGGCGGTAATACTAAACACATGGTTCACACCTTTAACGAGACACTGGGGCAGAGCTTCGCCAGCGTTCGTGGACTGCGCGGCAAAGGCAAACACCGGTGCCTCTTAGCAACCGAACCAAAACCCCAGGGGAGTCCACCTAAGCTGGCTGGTGCGCTCGCCGCTTTTGGTGGGGTGTTCTCCGGCGGTAAGCCCGATGCTGGTGGTCAGCTCTTAGCCCGTGCCTTCCTTAGCGACCTTGCAAGCTCCGATAATGAGCTTGTGAACAAACGACCATTAACTCTGCTCGATTTAGGGTGCGGTAATGGCTCTGTGAGTTTGGACATCTTGGGTAGCTTACCTGTGGGGTGCCGGGTATCAGCGCTCTATGCCACTGACCTGGACCTTGACGCTATTCGCTCGGCTAGAGTTAACCTCACTAAGAACCCTGCCGTACAGGTGAGCTGGGATGATGCTGCGAGTAGGTTACCTGATGCCAGCGTAGATGCTGTCCTGCTCAACCCGCCCTTCCATCTAGGAACAGCGGTGGACCTTACTTTGATTGGTCCTCTCCTGAGAGCCGCTTACCGTGTGCTGGCACCCGGTGGGCGCTTATATCTAGTGCATAATTCGCACGCTCGCTATCGCCAGCAGGTAGAAGAACTCTTCATCAATACCCGCCAGCTGGAACGTACACCCACCTTTACCGTCTTGAGTGCCAGCAAGAAATAGGCAGAAAGAAACTATGACTATCAAAATTATTGCCATCGGTAAGAAGCACGAGAAATGGGTTGCGGACGGAATTGATCGCTACGAAACCCGCCTGCGCAAGCCCTGGGACCTGACCTGGCAGTATTTACCGCACTCATCTTTGGCAGAAGAAGCCGCTCGTGCCGAAGAATCCCGGCGCATCCTGGAAAAAATTGACCGTGATGATTACCTGATTCTGCTCGATGAGCGGGGCAAGATGCTCAGCTCCCCGGGGTTATCTCGGGTTCTTCAGGCACAGCTGGGTTTTAAACGGATCGTCCTGGTGATCGGTGGGGCCTACGGGGTAGATGAGACAGTGCGTTCCCGCGCCAATACTGTATGGAGCCTTTCGGAGCTGGTCTTTCCCCATCAGCTGGTCCGACTGATTATTACCGAGCAGATTTACCGGGCCGGTGAAATTGCGGCTGGGCGCCCCTATCACCACCAATAGGGTCGGGTCTCAGAGGTTAATGTTACTTAGCTTTCTAGGGAGCTTGAGACAGTTTTGAGCACAAACTGTCAGCTCCCGGCGCGTAGCATTACCTCAAGAGCCTGCCAACCGGCTATATTTTTATGTATGGCAAAGAAAAAAGTTACCGTAGTATCCGCGCTTGCGGCGACCGCCCTGCTCGCTGGCTGTGCGCAAACCACTGTTCCCGGCCTGGGCTTCGAAAAAACTGACGGCTGGGGTGGCCGTGACGACATCACCTTTGAGGTAACTGCCGAACATAACGGCGCCGAAGTACCCGCAACCGTCACTGTTTACCAGGACCAGATTAGTTTTGAGGGCAACAGCACAGAATTTGAAGGCGAAAACTTCTACAAGCTGACCTTCGACGACCTGGCAGACCTCTCAGGTTCCCAGCTCCGTATTTCAGTTTCAGCTCAGGATGCTGAGGCCGAGGTCTCCTGCGCTATTAAGGGTACCGGCTACTCTCTTAAAGAAGGCGAGCATGTTAACCACAACAACGCGGCTGAGGGCACCGGTAGCGCAACCTGCGTTCTCAATGTTGCATAACCAATAACACTCTCTCATCACACACAGGTGGGCGCCGCAGACGGTGCCCACCTTACGCTTTAAGGCCGAGCCAAATATGCGTTGAGAGCAAGAATATGAAAAACTAGCCCTATGAGCACTCCCGGGGCGCACGAACTAAGAACCATCGTTGCAGAAGCAGCTGACGAAGCCGCCAACATCGTTTACCGTGTTGGCGATAACATTCACTCATTCCGAGCCAAACGTGCCCGCCAAACCGGGCTTGAACCCGTCCTCGTTCCCAGCGTTGGGTACGGTGGGCAAGGTTGGGTCCGGATACTCGGACGGGCACTCTACAAAACAAACCTGTTTGAGGAGTTCTTTGACTCTGTTGAAAAGGGCGACCCCTCCGTGGACCCTGTGCGGGGCTGGCGGTCCTTTACCTCGGTAGCGATTTCTCACGCCCCGATTAACGTCACCATTGACGGTCTAACCCACACAGTTTATACAGACCGAGGGGGAGTAATTGATGAGAAGCTCAAGCTGGACCTTGCACCCGGTCTGCACGACGTCACGATGTCCACAGAGGGGAGCCAGCCGGTAACCACCAGCGTCTACATCGTACCCGAAGATCAAACCCTGGGCGTTATCTGCGACGTGGACGATACTGTCATGAACACGGCCCTTCCCCGGCCTTTCGTGGCAGCTTGGAACAGTTTTGTGCTCAACGAGCACGCCAGGAGTGCGACCCCCGGCATGGCGGTGATGATGGATCGCCTACACCGAGCTCACCCCAAGGCACCTTTCATGTATCTTTCCACCGGTGCCTGGAACGTTACCCCCACCCTCCGCCGCTTTCTGCACCGTAACGGCTACCCCAAAGGCACCTTCCTGCTCACCGACTGGGGACCCACCCCTGATCGCTGGTTCCGCTCCGGATCGCTCCATAAAGTAAACGCCCTCAAACGCCTTGCCGGTGAGTTCCCCAATATACGGTGGATTCTCATCGGTGATGATGGTCAGCGGGACCCCGAAATCTACAATGGGTTTGCTGTGCGCTACCCCCAGAACGTAGAAGCAATCCTGATTCGTAACCTCACCTTTGGCGAATCGGTCCTTTCCTCAGGCCGTGTCTGGGGCGATAATCGAGCCCGCGATATCATCAAAGGTGACCTCTGGCTGGAAGGCAATGACGGTACTGCCCTCTACGAGCAGTTGAAAGAACGCGGCCTAGTGTAGCCCTTGTCCCCCAAAACCTTAAAAAGCACCCTTGTCAAGCCTGGCAAGGGTGCTTTTTCGATGACACACCTTGGTAAAAAAATCTCTTAAATCTTGGTGAACAAGCCTTAAAGGCTCAAGGCTCAATTTAGGGTTAAGCGCCATTCCCTTGTAAATACGCGGTAGCTTTAGCCACCCGGTGCGAGCCCGGGAACAGAGCCTGCATCGTAACTCACATGATGGGGCAACTGAGCTACGGTAACCGATAAATATGTGGATAACCCCCTTAAAGCGCGGAAACCCGCGGAAGGCCCTGTGGATAGACGTCGACCAAAAATTTTTTCGTAACAGACCACACTATGTTGGGCTAGGTGCGTGCTTTGAACACTAGATGTAGTATTAAATCCCGGTTCGGGGGATAAGGGAGATTCCTCCCCAGAACACCCCCACACAGCTCGCAAGGGCTGTTCGCTTCAGTCACTTCCTGCGCAAGCGGGATACCAAGGAGAGACCCCACCATGACCGTAACGGTGTACACCAAGCCAGCATGCGTTCAGTGCAACATGACCTACCGCGCACTCGATAAGCTCGGAGTCGAATACAACACCGTTGATATCACCGAGGACCCCGCAGCGCTAGAACTTATCAAGGGCATGGGTTACCTGCAGGCACCCGTTGTGATCGCCGGCGAAAACCACTGGTCAGGTTTCCAGCCCGACCGCATTAACTATCTAGCCGAACTCGCCGCTTAAAAATCTTCTGGGGCTCTAGAGGACTGTACAGCCAGCAAGGGCCCCTTGAACTGCCTCCGTATAAGAGCAGGCAAGAACCCAGTAACTACAACCTCAGGCCAGGCGACTGCGCTCATGGAAAAACCCCAGTACACACCAGAACAGATCACGAGCCAACCCACTATCGTTTACTTCTCATCAGTTTCTGAAAACACACACAAGTTCATCCAGAAAATCGGGATAAACAGTGTCAGGCTCCCCCTGAAAACCAAGGACGAGCCACCCCTAGTAGACCACCCCTACGTCCTCTGTCTACCAAGCTACGGGCGTCCAGGAGGGGCCGGATCTATCCCACCTCAGGTGCTGAAGTTCCTCAACATCCCAGAAAACCGCCGTTTCCTACAAGGAGTCATTGGAGCCGGGAACACAAACTTTGGTGACCTTTACTGCGTAGCAGCAGACAAAGTCGCCGCTAAATGTCAGGTACCGGTGCTCTTCAAATTTGAATTGATGGGCACCCAAGAAGACGTAGACACCGTACGAAAAGGACTAGAAGAATTTTGGACTCAAAACTCCCTGTACCCGGTCTCAGCCTAGAACCAGGCCACGAGGACCCAAGCACCCCCGAAAAATACCAGGGCATGGGGTACCACGAGCTCAACGCCCTGCTAAATCTATACGATGAGAAGGGCCAGATTCAGTTCGAGGCTGACCGGCAAGCAGCCCGCCAGTACTTCTTGCAGCACGTCAACAACAACACTGTTTTCTTCCACGACCTAGAAGAAAAGATTGACTACCTCATCAAGCACCAGTACTACGAGCCAGAGATCTTCGAAAAGTACCCCTTCGAGTTCGTCAAAGAGCTTTCTAAACTGGCCTACTCCAAGAAGTTCCGCTTCCCCACCTTCCTGGGGGCCTTCAAGTTCTACACCTCCTACGCGCTCAAAACTTTTGACGGTCAGCGCTACCTGGAACGCTTCGAAGACCGCGTGGTCATGGTAGCCCTGCTGCTAGCAGAGGGCGATCAGGCTCTTGCCACCAAGATTGTTGAAGAGGTCATCGCAGGTCGTTTCCAGCCGGCGACCCCCACCTTCCTGAACGCCGGTAAGAAGCAGCGTGGCGAACTGGTTTCTTGCTTCTTGCTGCGCATCGAAGACAACATGGAGTCCATCGGACGCTCCATCAACTCGGCCCTGCAGCTCTCCAAGCGCGGCGGCGGTGTGGCTTTTGCGCTCACCAACCTGCGTGAAGCCGGCGCACCCATCAAGAAGATTGAGAACCAGTCCTCGGGTGTTATCCCCGTGATGAAGCTCCTGGAAGACTCCTTCTCCTACGCCAACCAGCTAGGTGCCCGTCAGGGTGCAGGTGCAGTCTACCTGCACGCCCACCACCCAGATATCTACTCCTTCCTGGACACCAAACGCGAAAACGCTGACGAAAAGATCCGTATTAAGACCCTGTCCCTGGGCGTAGTCATCCCCGATATCACCTTCGAACTGGCTAAGAAGAACGAGGACATGTACCTCTTCTCGCCCTACGATGTTGAGCGTATCTACGGCCTACCTTTCTCAGATATCAACGTCTCTGAGAAGTACTACGAAATGGTCGATGATGCTCGCATCAAGAAGACTAAAATCAAGGCCCGCGAATTCTTCCAGACCCTGGCAGAAATCCAGTTCGAGTCCGGCTACCCCTACGTCATGTTTGAGGACACCGTCAACAAGGCCAACCCCATCGACGGCAAAATCATTATGTCCAACCTCTGCTCCGAGATCCTGCAGGTTTCCGAGCCCTCGGTTTACAACCCCGACCTGGGTTACGCAACCGTTGGCAAGGACATCTCTTGCAACCTGGGTTCACTCAACATTGCCCTGGCAATGGACGGTGGTGATCTGGGCCAGACCGTGGGAACCGCAATTCGCGCGCTCACAGCAGTCTCAGACCAGTCTGATATTCGCTCCGTACCTTCCATCGAACGCGGTAACTCCATGAGCCACGCCGTTGGCCTGGGACAGATGAACCTGCACGGCTACTTGGCCCGCGAGCATATCTACTACGGTTCCGAAGAAGCACTTGATTTCACCAACATGTACTTCTACACCGTCACCTACCACGCAATCCGCGCCTCTATGGAAATCGCCCGTGAACGCAAGGAAACCTTTGCGGGGTTCGACAAGTCCAAGTACGCCAGCGGCGAGTACTTTGAGAAGTACATCAACGGAACCTGGGACTTTGAGACCGAACGAGCCCGTGAACTCTTTACAGGACACTCTGTACCCACCGCTGATGACTGGAAGCAGCTGGCTGCCAACGTCGCCGAGTACGGTATGTACAACCAGAACCTGCAGGCCGTTCCGCCCACCGGCTCAATCTCCTACATTAACGGGTCAACCTCATCGATTCACCCGATTGCCTCCAAGATTGAGATCCGCAAGGAAGGCAAACTGGGCCGTGTCTACTACCCCGCGCCCTACATGAACAACGAGAACCTGGACTACTACCAGGACTCCTACGAAATCGGGTACGAGAAGATCATCGACACCTACGCTGTTGCCACCCAGCACGTAGATCAGGGCCTGTCGTTGACCCTCTTCTTCAAGGACACCGCAACTACCCGCGACGTCAACAAGGCCCAGATTTATGCCTGGCGAAAGGGCATTAAGACCATCTACTACTCGCGTATCCGCCAGATGGCTCTTGAAGGGACCGAAGTCGAAGGCTGCGTGTCCTGCATGCTCTAAAGGCTTGAAGCTTGCTGGGCTGGACTATGAAGCCCAGCAAGCTTTTTCGAGCCCGGCGGGGGAGCACCCCCAAACCCGCCTCAAGGTCACCATGCTTTTTACCCGGTAGGGTGACAGAATAGAAACAAAAGTGCCCTCACCGGCACACATACCACCCCCACGCGAGGAGAACCCATCACCATGAGTGAGAAGGTCGAACTGGTCCATCACGTTGAAGCAATCAACTGGAACCGTATCGAAGATGAAAAAGACCTAGAGGTCTGGGACCGCCTGACCGCCAACTTCTGGCTACCAGAAAAGGTGCCGCTCTCCAACGACGTCCAGTCCTGGAAGACCCTCACCGAGGAAGAAAAGCAGCTCACCATGCGCGTCTTCACCGGCCTGACCCTGCTGGACACCATCCAGGGAACCGTTGGCGCTGTCTCCTTACTGCCAGATGCCGTAACTGCCCACGAAGAAGCCGTGTACACCAACATCGCTTTCATGGAGTCCGTACACGCCAAGAGCTACTCATCCATCTTCTCCACGCTCTGCTCCACCAAGGAAATCGATGAGGTCTTCCGCTGGTCCACCGAGAACGAGCACCTGCAGAAGAAGGCCCGCATCGTCATGGACTACTACCAGGGCAGCGATCCCCTTAAGAAGAAGGTAGCTTCAACCTTGCTGGAATCCTTCCTCTTCTACTCCGGCTTCTACCTGCCCATGTACTGGTCCTCTCGTGCCAAGCTCACCAACACCGCAGACCTGATCCGCCTGATTATCAGGGACGAAGCCGTGCACGGTTATTACATTGGCTACAAGTTCCAGCGCGCCCTTGAAAAGGAAACCCCCGAGCGCCAGGCAGAACTTAAGGAATACACCTTCGACCTGCTCTACGAACTCTACGAGAACGAAGTGGCCTACACCCACTCACTCTACGACGGGGTTGGCCTGAGCGAGGACGTTAAGAAGTTTCTGCATTACAATGCCAACAAGGCACTCATGAACCTAGGCTACGAGGCTATGTTCCCGGCAACCGTCACTAACGTGTCACCGGCAATCCTGGCAGCCCTGTCACCCAACGCTGATGAGAACCACGACTTCTTCTCTGGCTCCGGCTCATCCTACGTGATCGGCAAGGCCGTTAACACAGAGGACGAGGATTGGGACTTCTAAGCTAAGCCCCAACGTTTAACCTGAAGAAAGCTGCCTCTCCACCGCACACAAGCGGGGGAGAGGCATGACAGGTGCGTTCACCAGTAGCTGCCCGCGCCCCAGGAGACGAGCCAGATAGCCAGAGAAAGAGAGCTATGCCTGCCGCCATCACCAGCTATGTAGCTGTAGAAGAAATTTTGGCCGCCCAACTGTCGGTAGATTTGTGCCTACCTGAACAGGCCATTGCCATAGCTCGTCAGCACGGTTCCACCCAGCTTTCTGCGCCTCGACTACCGCTGGACCAAATGCACCCGGCCCGTCGCCGCTACCGTGACCACTGGGAGCTGAGGCTAATAAACTTTCGAGGGCTGACGGTGATTTGCGCCCAGCACCCGCGAGTCCGCGAGGCCGCCGATAACCTACTAGCAGGGGACAACGGCAACTGGGTGGGGGACTACTCCGAACTGCGCAAACTCAACGATTACCTGACCCCCTATGCGCTACAGCTAAGCGGTACCTCGCTCTTCTATACCCCCGGCAAAGATTTTTGGCAGGAACAGAACCTACAACGGTCTGCCCCCGCAGGCTTTGAGTACCGGTGGCTTGAGCCGGAAGAATTCGAGAAATTCCGGGGCGATAGCCGCTTCGAAAATGCCCTGGGTTTCAAGGAGCTCCGCCCGGATGTCCAGGTACTGGGGGCCCTTGCCGGGGGCGAAGTGGTTGCTCTTTCAGGGGCTAGCGAAGACTCCAACTGGTGCCGGCAAATTGGGATTGATGTGCTCCCCGAGTACCGGGGTAGGGGGCTGGCTTCTTATCTGGTGCGTGAACTTGCAGTTGCTATTCTGCTGGAAGGATTCGTTCCTTTCTACGGTACAAGCCCCTCACATATCCTGAGCCAGCAGGTAGCCCTGAAGGCCGGTCTGCGCCCGGCCTGGTGGGAGTTTGTCTCGACCAGTCTTAATGAAATTTCGGTGAGCTAATGGTAGAGATTCGGCGGCCTGGCCGAGAGGTGTCGAGGATGGCCAACACGATTGAGCGTGCTTTAGAAACCGTCAGGGCTGTGGGCAGGGGGGAGGAAGAATCACATATCAGGCTTTACCGCCCTGCGGCTGCTCTTGCCTTTGGACGTAGGGATCAGCTCAATCCTGGCTTTGAAGAGGCAGCGCAGCTAGCGCAAGCACACGGTTTTGAACCCCTTGTTCGGCGGGTGGGCGGACGAGCTGCCGCTTACCACAGGGGGTGCCTGGTCATTGACCATTTTCAGCACGACCCGGATGCGGTCAGTGGCAACCACCTGCGCTACCGGCAGTTTGGGGACTTACTCGCTCAGGCGCTCGAAACACTGGGGGTAGAGGCTGGCCTGGGAGAGATAGCGGGGGAGTACTGCCCCGGTGAGTATTCGGTCTGGGGTCAGCTGTCCAAGGGTAAGAAGGTTAAACTGGTTGGAACAGCTCAGCGGGTTGTCGCTGGTGCCTGGTGGTTTTCAGCGGGGATAGTAGTGCAAGATTCAGCACCCCTGCGCGCGGTCACTCGCGATGTTTATAAGGCTTTAGAGCTACCGTTAGACCCTGCAACAGTCGGTGCAGTCCAGGACATTGAGCCTTTAGTGACCGTTGATGATGTCGAAGATGCCCTCCTTGAGGCCTACGAAAAGGGGGGGTTCTCATGTGTGGCCGCTACGCCCTAGAGCTTGCTATGGAACACCCCCAGTATGTGGCCGGTGTTGAGCTAGCTGAACCCGTCCTTAATTACAACGTTGCACCCACAGCCTCCGTGCCTATTCTGGTCGATAGGCTTGAGAACGGTAGCTTTGTGCGCGAACTGCACAGTGCCCGTTGGGGTTTGCTACCTGCCTGGGCTCAAGACCCGACGCAGTCTTCCCGTGCCTTTAACGCCCGGAGCGAGACTATTTTTACTAAGCCCACCTTCCGCGATGCCGCTGTAGCCGGGCACTGTGCAATCCCTATGAGCGGCTACTACGAATGGAAGACCGAGACCACTGCCGGCGGTAAACAGGCCAAGACACCCTACTTTGTGCACCGTTCTGACCGCAGACCCATTTATTGTGCGGGGCTGTATTCCTGGTGGCGGATTCCTGAAGACTTTGCCGGTCCCGGTCAAGTATTTGAGGGTCGAGCCAAGAGCTGGTTGCTGTCCTGCTCCATTATCACCATGGATTCACCAGGCAATGGTGAGTTTGACACCGGAATTGTGGCTGATGTGGGAGGGAGCCCCGCCTATGCCAGCCCCATGGAAGAGGAACTGGGGAAGCTACACAGCCGGC
The DNA here is from genome assembly GCF_048513535.1 of Rothia sp. CCM 9416. Classification (NCBI taxonomy): domain Bacteria; kingdom Bacillati; phylum Actinomycetota; class Actinomycetes; order Micrococcales; family Micrococcaceae; genus Rothia; species Rothia sp. CCM 9416. The sequence goes on from NZ_JBLXXR010000017.1 coordinate 35,077, forward strand.
TACCGGTGCCTCTCTCTGTCGCCGATGATAAAGCTATCAGCCCCAGTGACAGTCTCACCCGCTGGTTGCAGGCAGGTCGGCCCGCTGGCGGGCAAGCACCCTCAACCTCTGCCCTCAAAGCGCAGTATCGACAGGCCGCGGAAGCCGAGCTAGACTCAATTCGCCAAGAAGCCTTCGCCCAGCTCTCTGCCTGGACCCTGCACCCGGTCAGTAAGGACGTGGGTAACGTGCACAATAAGGCCAGCTACCTGATCGAGCCAGTTGAGGACCTACTGACCGGATTGTAAAGGCAGGCTGCGGGAGGCCTAGATAATATCCTCGGGCTCAGGGAACCAGCGGTTAAAGTCCAGGGTCAGGTAGAGAGCTAGCGCGGCAGCGTTATTATCGCTAATACATACCGATACCTGCTGGTAGCCGTCTGCAAACATCTGATCCAGGCTCCGGCGAATCAGCTGCTCAGCCAGGCCCTCACGGCGGCGTGAGGCCGCAGTGAACAGCTCGTAGATGGTCGGTATATTTTTGGGCTCGGTCACGATGCGGTTTTTGAGGCAGAGCGCAGCGGCGATGATCCTGCCGTGGTCATCTAGGATGACGGGGGAGGCTTCAGCATAGAAGTCCCCGTGCTCACCGCGCAGGATGCTCGATATTTCTTGCTCAGCTTCTGACTGGGAACCAAAGCGGTTCTCGTCATAGGAGGCAAAGTACAAACGAGCCAAATCCTGAGCATCCTGTGGCTGCGCCCATCGAGTGTTTACCGTTAGAGGCTTATGTGACTTAGAGGTCTGCGATACCAGGGTAATTGTTCCGCTCATCTTCTTCTCTCCTCCTCAGGGGATGTCAAGTTTTGTACTTGTGATTTATAGAATACCGTCTTGAGGGGGTATTGCCTACTTATCCTCAGTAAACCGGGAGCCGCAGGATAATTTTATCCTGCGGCTCCCGGGGGGCCGCCTGTGGCGTTCTCTGTAGGTGCTCTATGGTCCGTAGACTGCTTGCTTTTTAGGCTGCGTGCTGGCAGGTGGAGCAGCTGCAGTTATCGCAGAGGCAGTTGGCGCAACTGTCACTGCACTCTGCGCACTGGCAACTCTGGTGGTTGCAGGTGGGGCAGTCGCAGTTACTGCATTCGCAGGTGGCGCAGATGTCTGAGCAGTCCTGGCATTGGCAGGTGCTGCATTCATCGTAGTGGCCCTCGTGCTCACGGTGGGCGTGACCATCGTGCAGGTAATCTACATGGTCCAGGTGGATGATAGCCTGGTGGCCGCAGTCTGGGCCGTGGGTGTGGGCGTGGGCTTCTGATTCGCGGTGGCTAAGGGTGCTCATCTTTGTTCCTTTGTATGTTGTTGGACATCTTGAATGATGTGTTTGATATGTTGATCAGCTAGCTGGTAAAAGGTTTTGCGGCCCTCTTGCCAGCTAGTAATAACCTGGGCCTCTTTGAGGAGCTTGAGGTGGTGGCTGGCCAGGGGCTGGGAAACCCCTAGGCAGTTATGAATCTCACTGACCGTATGGGGTTGGTCCATAATGTGGTGGCACATAGCTAGCCGCAAGGGGTGAGCTAGAGCCGAGAAGAGCGCCACTGAGGGCTCGTAGGTCTCTAGTGGGTATTCTTCAGCGGTATCCATAAGAGATATTTTATATAAAGAAATTTTTATAAGTCAAGGGCTTCAAACCGCTCATCAGGAAGACTGGCTGGATCCCGGTGGCGGGGATACCCTAAGGGTAGGGAAGCTCGTGGGGTATCCTATAGCTTGTGTCAAAACGTTCTTTGTGGTCAGTAGATAGTTCCAGCATGGTGGTTCACGGCGATAATCTTGCCGTGCTCAAAAACCTGCCCGAAGAGAGTTTCCAACTCATCTACATTGACCCGCCCTTTAATACGGGTAAAACCCAGAAGCGGCAGAGCATCAAAACCGTGCGTGCTGAGAGCGGAACCCGGGTCGGCTATAAAGGCCAGACTTACGAGACTATTAAGGGCGATATCTACGGCTATTCAGACTCATTTGAGAACTACTGGGAGTTTCTAGAGCCCCGGCTTATGCAGGCCTGGCGACTACTCAAACCCAGCGGCACGCTCTACTTGCACCTGGACTACCGCGAGGTGCACTACGCCAAGGTGGTACTCGATGCGCTCTTTGGCCGTGAATGCTTTTTGAACGAGATTATCTGGGCTTATGACTACGGTGCTAAGTCAAAGAAAAAATGGCCCGCCAAGCACGACAACATTCTGGTCTACGTCAAAGACCCCCAAAATTACTACTTCAATTCATTGGCTGTTGATAGGGAGCCCTACATGGCGCCCGGGCTGGTTACCGCAGAGAAAGCCGCGATTGGCAAACTGCCCACTGACGTTTGGTGGCACACTATTGTCTCACCCAGCGGTAGAGAAAAAACTGGCTATGCCACCCAAAAACCCCTGGGTATCCTGCGCCGTATAGTGCAGGCATCGAGTGCCGAGGGTGACTGGGTGCTGGACTTCTTTGGTGGCTCCGGTACAACCGGGCACGCCTGTGCGGAGCTGGGCCGTAAATTCCTGATGATTGACCAGAACCCCGAGGCCATTAAGGTCATGCGCAAGCGCCTGAGAGCTGTGGACGGTCTGGACGTCACCTTTAAGAAATCACGAGCTAAAGCTTCACAAAACCTCCCAAAGGCTGTCTAAAAACAGCATAATTGTTGGTGCAACCATGTCTCCCAGAGAAAGTGCAGATTCATGGCTCAGAACCAACACACCTTTGAGGTAGGCCCCCGCCTTTCACAATTCCTCACCGAGACTCAGGAGCTGTGGCGGGCCTCTATCCAGCACAGGTTCGTTGATGAACTCTTCAATGACACCTTGGACCCAAAAGTCTTTTGCCGCTACCTGATTCAGGATTACCAATTCTTCGAGGCTTTCATCTGCATGTTGGGCTCTTGCGTTGCCCGGGCTGACAGCATGAAAGCAAAGATCCGCTTCTCACAACAGCTAGGCTTTCTGGCTAGCGATGAAGACTCATACTTCCTGAAGGCCTTCGGGCAGTTCGGAGTGCCCGAAGCGGACTATTCGCAGCCTGAACTGGATGCAACAACCAGGCAGTTTCAAGAGCTGATGTACTCAGTGAGCCGGGAGGGTAGCTACGCGGAGCTCCTGGTCATGTTGGTTATCGCTGAAGGGCTCTACCTGGACTGGGGCTCTCTGCAGAGGGAGCTTCCAGAGAATGACCTGTACCGGGGGTGGATTGACTTACACCGTGGCAATTCTTTCAAGGAGTGGGTGAACTTCTTGGCAGGGGAGCTGGAGCGCCAACTTCTTGATGGTGAGCAGGTTCAGACCCTTCTGCCGCTGTGGAGAAAGGCTCTTCAGCTTGAATATGACTTCTTTGAACTGGGGTACAAGGCACTTTCCTAAGGTCGCTTGCCCCGCAATTTCTGCACGGAGGTCTTGTGCCCCACCCCCCCCTATCTGTATTATTAAAACTAATACAGATAGGGGGGGAGACCATGAACATCACCCTTAGGGATAATTCGCCGCTACCGGTCTACCAGCAGATACACGATGCGGTGGTCCAAGCAATTGCTACCGGCCAGCTGGCCTACGGCGACCAGCTTCTTTCCGTGCGAGCCGTGGCCCAGGAACTCAGCATTAACCCCGCCACGGTGCTCAAAGCCTACGACCTGCTTAAGGCAGAAGGCCTGATTGTTAGCCACAACCGAGGGAAAACAACCGTCGCCGCCGACCCGCACCATACGGCTACAGACCTGGACAGTAGCAATTGGGAAGAAGCCCTCCTGCACCTGTTGGCCTTAGGGCGCGCCCAAGGCAGAGACACCGAAGCCATTCTTCTCACCGCGCGCCAGCAACTGACCTGGCTCGAATCCCAGCAGGAGGCTAGCCATGTCTAACGCATTAGCATTGCCCATACTTACCTTCATCACGGGGCTCTTTTTACTAGCCGTTCTGCTGACAACCCCGAATCTCGCAGCGGTCAACAAGCCCTACGGGGTGAACATCCCCCTGAGCTACGTCCACACACCGGAGCTCAAGCAGGCAAACCGCGTCTTTACTCTCTGGACGGTAGCCATATCTCTACCACTTATTCTGGGGGCAAGCCTTTTAGCGGTTCTCAGCCAGCTGAACGGGCTGGTGGCTCTCACCCTGCTCCCTTTTCTACAGCTAGCCGGAACGGCCTACGCTATTGCCAAAGCACGCAGGGTGGTTGCAGACCTTAAGGAGCGGGGCAAGTGGTACGCCGGGGTAGAAACCGGAAAGACCTTTAACATCAAGGTCAGCCAAGGCTCACCCCTGAGCATGCCAACCGGCTGGTTTGTGGCCTCTCTGCTCCTGGTAGCCCTGTGGGCTCTCGCCCTTGCTCTGCGCTACCCCCAGCTGCCCGACCCTTACCCCGTTCACTTCAATGCGGCAGGTGAAGCCGACGGCTGGGCGGCTAAAACGGTGTGGTCTGTCTTTATGCCTCTTTCCAGTGCCCTCTTTACCCTCGGCACGGTATGGCTGTGCGGCTGGTTTGTGGCCCACCAGATGAACGGCCAGGCCAAACCGGGGGAGGCCAAGCTGGCTGGTCTTCCTGCCAAGCCGCCCCAGAGCCTTGACCTACTCAGCGATGCCCTTGGTGTCAGTGCCGCAGACTACCAGGGACTCCGCACCAAGGTTGCGGCTCAGAAAACCTTGCATTCCTTGGGGCTACTTGCTTTTACGCTGACGCTCGGTATCGGGCTGCTGGACCTCTCCGCACTGATTACTCTGCCCGGTTGGTTCCAGGCCGCCAAGCTCTGGATCTTCTTAGTGCTGGTCTTGGGAGCCACTCTGCTGGTCAGCTTGGCCGGCGTCAAAGCTACCCGGTCGCTCGATAAGGCCGTCCTTGCGCTTGCCCAAGCCGGGGCAGTGGACCCCACCGAACTCGAACTACCCGACGAAAGCGACCACATCAAGTACGGGATTTTCTACTACAACCGGGATAACCCCAACATCATGGTGCCCAAACACATCGGTGTTGGCTACTCACCCAACTGGGCGCACCCGGCAAGCTGGGTCTTTGGCATCATCTTTCTGGTCATTGTGGTCTCCAGCATTCTGCTGCCCTTCCTGCTGGCAGGGTAGAATTGATACTGTTCTGCACCCTCGTACCGTGCAGATGTACACTTTAGCCCACCCGTGGTAGGGGTGGGCACTACCCTTTAGGAGACTCCTTGTCATCCCTTTCCATCACCCTAGCCGGCGCCGCTCACACCGTTGAAGCAGGCACCACCGCAGCCGACCTGTTCGCCGAGAACCCCGAGATTGTCGTTGCCCGTATCGACGGCACCCTGGTAGACCTCTCCACTGAACTGACCGACGGTTGCACCCTTGAACCTGTCAGTATCCATGAGGAAGACGGCCTGAACGTGCTCCGACACTCAGCCGCACACGTCATGGCGCAGGCGGTGCAGGAATACCGCAAGGACGCCAAGCTGGGTATTGGCCCCTACATCACCGACGGCTTCTACTTTGACTTTGACGTTGAAGAACCCTTCACCCCCGAAGATCTGAAGAAGATCGAGAAGAACATGGTGAAGATTATTAAGAGCGGCCAGACCTTCCGCCGCCGCGTGGTCACCCAGGCTGAGGCCGAAGCGGAGATGGCAAACGAGCCCTACAAGCTGGAACTGCTGACCCTCTCCCAGGGCCCCGGCTCCGGTGCCGACGCCGCCGAGGGTGCCTCCGTTGAGGTAGGCGCTGGTCAAATCACCATCTACGACAACGTCAACAAGAAGGGTGAAACGGTCTGGAAGGACCTCTGCCGCGGCCCCCACCTGCCCAACACCAAGCTGATTGCTAACGGTTATGCGCTCATGCGTGCCGGTGGCGCCTACTGGCGCGGTTCTGAAAAGAACCCCATGCTCCAGCGCATCTACGGCACCGCCTGGCCCACCAAAGAAGAACTGGTGGCCTACAAGGACCGCATTGCTGAGGCTGAGCGCCGTGACCACCGCCGCCTGGGCGAAGAACTGGACCTCTTCTCCTTCCCCAAGACTATCGGCCCCGGCCTGCCCGTCTTCCACCCCAAGGGCGGCGTCATCCTGCGCGAGATGGAAAACTACGTCCGCACCCGCCACATTGAGGAGGGCTTCCAGTACGTCAAGACCCCGCATATATCCAAAGAAGACCTCTTCTACACCTCCGGCCACCTACCCTACTACGCAGACGGCATGTTCCCCGCAATGGAGGACGAGGGCCAGGCCTACCGCCTTAAGGCCATGAACTGCCCCATGCACAACGAGATTTTCCGTTCTCGTGGCCGCTCCTACCGTGAGCTACCCCTGCGCCTCTTTGAATTTGGCACCGTCTACCGCGATGAGAAGTCCGGCGTTTTGCAGGGCCTGACCCGCGTGCGCATGATTACCCAGGACGACTCCCACTCCTATGTGACCAAGGAGCAGGCACCGGATGAAATCCGCCACCTGCTCAAGTTCATGCTGTCCCTGCTAGAAGACTTCGGCATGACCGACTTCTACCTGGAACTGTCCACCCGCGACACCGAGGGCGATAAGAAGGACAAGTTCATCGGTACTGATGAGCAGTGGGAAGAAGCCACCGCTGTGCTGGAACAGGTAGCCACCGAAACCGGCCTGGAACTGGTCGCTGACCCCGGTGGTGCCGCCTTCTACGGCCCCAAGATTTCTGTTCAGGCTAAGGACGCTATTGGCCGTACCTGGCAGATGTCTACCGTGCAGTACGACTTCAACCAGCCCAAGCGTTTTGGGCTGGAATACCAGGCATCGGACGGCACCCGCCAGGAGCCTGTCATGATTCACTGTGCAAAGTTTGGTGCTTTTGAGCGTTTCTTGGGTGTACTCATTGAGCAGTATGCCGGTGCGTTCCCGGCCTGGTTGGCCCCTGTTCAGGTGATTGGTGTGCCGGTTGCTGAGGCTTTCAACGATTACATGGGCCAGGTTGCCGCTAAACTGCAGGCCGCCGGTGTGCGCGTTGAGGTGGATTACGGTACCGACCGGTTCCCCAAGAAGATCCGCACCGCCTCCAAGCAGAAGGCCCCCTTCATTCTGATTGCCGGGGGAGAGGACGCCGAGAACAGTGCGGTCTCCTTCCGCTTCCGCGACGGCTCCCAAGAAAACGGCGTGCCCGTTGATGAGGCTGTCCGCAGGATTGTGGAGCACATCGAGCAGCGGGTGAATGAGGACCCTAAGTAGGTGGAGTTTGAGAATAAAAACAATGGATTAAATTTCGGTCCAGAAAGTATCGATTTAGTAAATAGTCAATTTTTGCTAGATCAAATAACCTCAATTCAGATAAACTTTCCACATGATGAAAATAAAGAAACTGGTGATAGTGTAAATAAGATCTCTACAGGATTTGAAAAATCAGAACAGCGGGCTCCGTTAAGCGGAAAGGGGGATTCTATTTCTAATTTTTTCTCTGGAATTTTTAAAACTGCTTCTAATTTTATTCCCATTTTATCCCTAGTAGTTGCGTTTTTTGGGATAGTAATACCTTTGCATGCCAACAATACTTTGCTTGAAAGAACTCAGGCGGATAAAATATTCCACTATATTGTCAAGGGGAATGAATCTTGCGGTCCAGGGGATGATATGAATCCCGAGAGTTCAGAAGCTGCAAATAGATGGAAGATTTGCATTAAGAACCCGTCGGAGGCCCCGATTTATGAGGTTAAGACAAGAGGCAATAGGAGTGATAATTATAAGATTATGCACAATCAGACTGAGTATGGTATGCAGTACGGCATCGCAGGTACATCTACCGTATGGCAAATCATGCCTGGTGAGAGTAAGAGTGTTTGGGAGCTTGATCAGGGTCTATTGGTGGATGGCCAATCGATACCAGGTAAGACTTATGAAATTGATGTCGAATACCAGTTTAAGGATAATAAAGGGATTATCTGGAATGGAAAATATTCTTTCAAAAATCTAGACGATGAAGATAATGGTGCGAAATTTATCAGGGATTCACCACTTAATAAAGGGGAGTCTATGGTATTTCTTGATAAAGGTGCATCTCCTGCAAATACAGTTAAATAATTAATATTATTCCATATATTCAGAGATTCATTTGTGAGGTTTATTATTGCTCAAATCTCTCCAGCTGCAGTTCCTGTCGCCTGGTTAGCTGACAATCACCTGATGATTCGCGCCAAACTTGATTGATGCCAGTCAGTATGATTGGTCGGATAACCTCGGGCGTTGCGCTAGGTGTAATAAATCTATTTTTATTCTGCTTCTCTAGCCCTCTTATATCAGTCTATTTAATAAGGTTTCGAGTTTTCCAAGTATTAATATATAGTGAAGATTTCATTAGTCTTGACGGATTTATTTACATCAGCAATAAACGATGTGCAGACTTTCCTTTTCGATAGTTTGCACCTCTTTTATCTTTACAGTCCCATCAGCTGCTGCAAGAGCTGCTGGCCGTAAGCCTCCCGGCAGTCGTTCACGTACCTTTGGAAGTTTGAAGGCTCTTCGTCCTGGAACTCAACAATATGGGTACCGTTCATAGCTCGGGAAAGCGCAATGTAGGGAACGGTGCTGTTCCAGACCCTTGAATCTTCAAACTGAGTATTGGCCGCAATCAAATGAGGTGCAAACAAAATGGTTCGGGTAGCCTGCAAACCGCGTGAAGAGTGAACCGTTACCAAGCGAATATGGCCGGGTTCCAAACGCTCACGCCGGTTATCCGCAATCACCTGGTCAAGATAAGGAATATCCAGATTCTTGAGCGCCTGAACAACTAGCTCACGCCCCGTCGCATCCCGATCAGTTCTTGGAAAGAGGAGCATCAAATCATGCGGCGCACCAAGCTCCTTAACCTTTTGTAGTTCCTCCGTCAGCAATTTTTCGTACTCTTCGACAGCGGTCTTACGAGAAAACTTAGTCACTTTAATGGACTGCATAGCCTGCTTATAGGTGCTATCAGACAGGGTCTCATCACCCTGAATCCTGCGTAGCATCTCCTTGGCAGCGGTCTCGGCCCGGGCCGGGTCAAAGGAATAATCAAAGCCAACCTGAGAGAAAACACTCTCACGGAAGCTATCCGTAGCGCTTCGTGCAGGACGGCGCAGCTCCTGTACTTTTTCTGGGACTTTCAAGGCAGCAAGTACACGTTCAGGTGCTGTACCATAAAGCTCCTGGTCACGCCCATAAGCGAAGAACCATTCGGCCCCATCCGCTACCACACCGTCAATAAGGTCTAGTAGATCCTGCCGAACCCCGGCATGGTATAAATCTTGGGACTCATCAACACAGACTGTTTCAAAAAAGTTCGTGTAGGTAACCTGTGTAAATTCGTCCTTCAGCGCATTGTGCAAGTCATAAATATCGGCAATCAGCACACGCCCCTTGGTTTCTGCTGACACGGTATCTAGAGCTTCCATGTCCTGACGGAACCGGGTAGCCAGTACCTTATTGAAACAGACGAAAAGGGCGTTACGGCCGGCTTCAGCATGGCTGACAGCAATATCGAGTAAGGCCTGGGTTTTCCCTGCACCGGGAAGCCCATTGATAACAACAGCGCCCCGACGGCCGGGACTTGTGAAGTCTTTGATACTGTCTTTGCGCGGTCTATTGGGCTGAATCTGGAACTGGCTAATTAGCTTAGATTCATTTTTCTGGGTGCCCAAGACCTTTGCAAGATTCTTCAAAGTCTCATCAAAATCAAAGGTGACCTTAGCCGGTGCTGAGCCAATGGGGGGAGTTGCCACCATACGTGCCAACAAATCCTCTAGATGCTCGGCACTGCGTAAATCTTCGGAGAAGATCATGCCGCTAATCTGGTCCCCAATAGCACTCTTGAGCTCAGGTGACCTATTAAACTTTCGAGAAAAATCCGTCCGCGAGATAAGGGGTAAAGCTGCGGTTGAACGAATCCAAGGGGCCCTCAGGCCATAGTCCTCAAACTTTTGTTTTAACGGGTAGACGGCCTGGATTGCCTGCCGTAGTGGGTGGATGAAGCTACTTTGGCCCTCAAGTTCGCAGGTATGAATATCAAAATGCTTGACCATAGTCAGAGGCTTGGACTTGACTTCAATGAGTACGCAGCCGTAGGTGGGGTGTAAGAGCAGGGCATCAATCTCTCGGCACCCTGGAAGTTGTAGGTTAAACCACACCTTTGACTGTTCGGGGAGGCAGGGGAGCAACTGCTGGGCAAACTCGCGTTCACCGCGATGTTCAGGAAGTTCTGTTTGAAGGACTTCGGCAAATAGCTCGGTCTGGTGGTTCATGGCTTCACCTCGTAGGTAGCTGCAGTCTGTACTACGTTTATGGTAGCCAATCACGGGTTTGGGGTCTTGGACGGAAGCAAATATGACAAAAAATAAAGAAGTTCTGCGCGTAAACTGCAGAAGGTGGTGGGGGCTCGTCGCTCTCGGTTTAGCTTTACGATGGCTAACTACCACATTCAAGGTGTACGGCCGGTACGCTCAATAAATGTCTGAATCGTAACAAGTAGACACAAAATAGGGTTTTGCACAGCGCCAGCACTACTTGCTTGCCTGGGCACTTCTACAGTGGTAGAAACTGTGTAACAGTCCATCGCCCCACGTCACACAGGAGTAGCACATGGCACCCCGGAAAACACTTGCAACCCCCATCACACTGGCCGCTCTAGCAACCCTCGTTTTTACCGGTTGTGGGGAACAGAAAACCGGATCTATTCCTGAACCATCAACTTCTTCTAGTAGCGTGGTTTCTTCAGCGAGTGGCTCTGCGACTGTCTCAGAGTCTGGGGACGCTGAACATTACTCTGGTGGGTCTAAGGCTCCTGAGGGGGAATACAGGCCTGCTGACGAGCAGGGCCCTGCTCAGAACGTACCGAAGCCGGTTAAGCCGGAGGGTATGAATGTTGAGTCAGAAGACGGACTCTTTAAGTTCATCGGTTACTGGAACGACTGTGTGAATTACGGGATTCAGACCGGTGACTTTTCATATGCACAGCCCCTCGTGTCTGATGAATATACGAGTGAACGAGAATTTTATATTTGGTCTAATGAAATCTACAACCGAAAGGGCTGGATTGAAGGTGGCCGACGAGAAGCAATCTTTGGAGAGGGCCTGCTAGTTGCTCAAGGGGATGGGATTTACACCTGGGGTGGGAACCTAAATATAGAGGATATGAGAGTCCAGCTGGACGGCCCTGGCGATTTAGTGGACTGGTCTCATACTCGCGGCCAAGGAATTTACTTTGTCGCGAAGTTTGAAAAAGGGTTCTGGACTCTTAAAGGGGTCGAAGTGGTGGAGGGGCAGTAAAGGTTGCTAAAAAATCTGAAGAGTTCAGCACGTGTAATAGCATTGCCACTATTTTGCGTGGTCACGTTAACAAGTGCTCCGGGCTTTGCTGTCGAAGGAACTATCGACGAGTCAACTATTAAAGTGTGGAGTAATCAGGAGTTTAAGAATTTGCCGCCTGGGTATCCCGACAGAGTAGTTGGGAATAAAGACTCCGTTCAGCCTATACCAAGGGCAATTGATGAAGATGTATCTAGCTATTCCCTCAACTCGTCTGGTGCTTCAAAATCTTCCCCGTCCCACGTTCCCTGTAGTAGCCCTGAGGCCTCACAAAATTTGGTACTAGCCCCACCGGATGCACCTGGTGTTCAGCGAGGGCAGTTCGGGCAAACTTACCTCTGCCTACCTAAAACCCCTCACGGGCAGCTAGCTGACCCAATCGAGTACACCCTGCCCAACGGCGAAACCGTCACCGCCCCCGAACCGATCATCGTCACCACTGAGGACTTCCAAAACCTCGGCATCCTCCCCTCAGAAGCCCACCAAGAACGCGCACCCCACACCCTCAAAAACTACAACACCAACTTCTGGGCCAGCCCCCAAGAACAAACCTTCGACATCGAAATGGGTGGCGTGCCGGTACAGGTGCGTGCTATCCCCATTTCCTATACCTTCACCTACGGCGACGGCCAAACCCTGAACACCACCAGCCCCGGTTACCAGCTAGGCGAAGACGTCTGGGATCAAGAAACCCCCACCAGCCACAAATACGCAGAGCCGGGCGACTTCAACTACAGCGTTACCACCTACTATCGGGGCGAATTCAGCGTAGCCGGAGGGCCCTGGCAAGTCATCGACGGTACGGGCGACGCAACTAGTGAGCCCCAGCTCATCCGCGTATGGAGGGTCAAAACAGGCCTGGTCGCTGATGATTGCGCTACCAACCCCAGCGCCTGGGGCTGCCCTGGGTAGTAAAGAAAAATAACTTATGAAGCACCGTACTATAGGAGCATGAACAATGAGCGCGAGCACCGGCCAGTTTCCCCTCAGCAAGGGCAGAGCTCCAGTCTGCCTTTCAGCCCCGTAACCCGGAACGGTATCAACTACTTTTGGGGTATCCCCTACGCCAGCGCGCGCAGGTTTAGCTACCCTGAACTCGCTCCGCTAGAAAACCTCCCCATGGGTTTTACGGCAGATACTCCCGCCCCCGGTTGCCCTCAGCCCACAGGACTCGCTGGGCCGGACATCGGCCAGCCCGTCAGTTTTTCGGAAGACTGCCTAAAGCTCAGTGTCATGACCCCTGCTCATGCAGAGGGCACAAAACTGCCCGTTATGGTCTTCTTCCACGGAGGTTCCTATCTCACCGGCGGGGGAGACGCTCCCGCCTACGACCCCCACAAGCTGGTGGAGGAGCAGAACCTGGTGGTTGTCACGGTCACCTACCGGCTTGGCTTGCTGGGGTTTTTGGGTGGCACCGCAACGCGCCCCGCCAACCTTGGGCTACTGGATGCCTTGACGGCCCTGCGCTGGGTCAAAGGAAATATTGAGAGGTTTGGCGGTGACCCGGAATGTGTCACAGCCTGGGGACAATCCGCTGGCGGAGACCTAGTTGCCCGCCTCCTAGCTACCCCCGAGGTGGCGGAAGAGAACCTCATCCACAGGGCTATCATCCAGAGTGCCCCCTTGGATCTGGGCTACGGCAAGCAAAAGCTGGCCAAGCACCTGCTGGCGGCCACCGAGCATTTAGATAGGCGAGCGCCCGCCCAGGTCTGGGCGCATCAGGGCGGCCGCTACTTCTTCGCCAACCCCCTACGTTTTGGCTGGTCCGGTTTCCTGCCCCTGGGGTGTCAATTTGGTGCTTACCCACTACCGGCAGAGGAAGAAGAACCCGTCCAACTGGCACAGCTAGCGGCTAGGGTACCGCTGTTGGTGGGCAACATGCCCAGGGAGGCGGCCGGGCTGACTCCTGAGTTCCCCACCGCGCTGGGGAAATTCCTCTTTGCCTGGGGCGAGCCGCTGACCCGTTGGCTCACCGAGCGGATCTACACGCGGGCAAGCCGGAACTTTGCCGACAAATACAGGCGGGCCGGTGGGCAAGCGACTGTCTATTCGCTGGAAACTGGCTCGGGCTGGCACTACCGGCGCTCAACCCACAGCTCAGATCTCAGCTTGCTCTTTGACAATCCGGCCTGGGAAGGCTCAGCGCTCCGAGCAGGTGCGGGGCCATCAACCCGTACTCAACAGGGGCGGGCGCTGCGCGCTGTCTGGGCTAGCTTGGCACGAACCGGCTCAGTGCCCGCACAGTATGCCGATGCGGCGCGAATCAGTCTTGCCTAGATTAGCTTTAGCCAGGTCTTAAAAGTCAATATTTCTCAGCTAAGGGGCGTTTGCGGTTTTGCTCATTCAAGAGGTTCATTCGGTTAGATAGAGTTGGCTCTGTACCTGCCTAATTTTGTAAAGGATGAGGAGTTATGGTTTCCCCACTGTTTGAACCTTTCACTCTTGGCTCTATGAGCACCCGCAACCGGCTCTGGGTGCCGCCCATGTGCCAGTACTCTGTGACCGAAGGCGACGGGCTTGCCACCGCCTACCATGTCGGCCACTATTCCGCGCTGGCACGCGGTGGTGCCGGGGCCGTCATTGTTGAAATGACCGATATTGAGCCCCAGGGGCGTATTAGCCCCAGCTGCCTGGGCCTGTGGAGCGATCAGCACACCGAGGCCTTCAAACCTGTGGTGCAGGCTATCCAGGCAGCGGGCGCTAAGGCCGGTATCCAGATTGGCCATGCGGGGCGCAAAGCCTCAACAGCCGGTGAGATTGCGGCTCGTGGCGGTCACAAGGGGACGCTTAGCCCCCAAGAAGGAGGCTGGCAAACCCTAGCCCCTTCAGCTATTGCCTACCCGGGCTATGATCAACCCCAGGCGCTGAGCCTGGAGAAGATTGAGGAACTGGTTGAGGCCTTTGGGGCTGCCGCTGAGCGCGCCCTTGCCGCTGGCTTTGACTTTATTGAAATCCACGGCGCCCACGGCTACCTGCTGACCCAGTTCCTCTCGCCCCTGTCCAACGAGCGTACCGATGAGTACGGCGGTAGCCTGGAAAACCGTGCACGGTTTATCCGCAGGGTAGTCCGGCTTATGCGTTCACGCATCCCAGAGACTATGCCCCTGCTGGTGCGTCTGTCGGCCAGTGAGTTTGTGGAGGGCGGTATCACGCCGGAGGAAACCGTTCAGGTGGTGCAGTGGCTCAAAGAGGATGGCCTTGACATGGCCGATGTGTCTGCTGGCGGTAACTATCCGGCTAAGATTAGGGTCTTTGCCGGCTACCAGACCCCGCTGGCACACCAGATTAGGCAGCAGGCCGAGATTCCTGTGGCGGCTGTTGGCATGATTAACTCACCCCGTCTGGCTGAATACATTGTGGGCTCTGGACAGGCCGATATTGTGCTGGTGGGCCGTGAGGCCCTGCGTCGCCCCTCCTTCGCACTGGAGTGGGCGCAGGAGCTTAAAGAAGACATTGACTACTACCCGGCCCAGTATCAGCGGGCCTGGAACACTCGGCGCTAACAAACCTTTGCGAGCCGGAGCTTCCTCTCTTGGGTGCTCCGGCTCCTGCACTTGCTCGAGATGGGCAGTAGACTAGAGAAGGTGACGACTACGCCCGATTACACCACCGATTCTTTTGAGCTACCCGGCGTACCCGACGCTTTCCAGCGCCTGTGGACGCCCCACCGCCGTGCCTACGTCAAAGGCGGTCAGAAGGACTACACCGAACAGACCTGCCCCTTCTGCGAAGCACCGGGCCGCAGTGATGATCAGTCACTGATCGTACACAGGGGTCAGCACGCTTTCGTCATTCTAAACCTTTACCCCTACAACCCCGGGCATCTGCTGGTGTGCCCCTACCGTCACATTCCTAACTACGATGACGCCACACCCCAGGAAACCGCTGAAATTGCGGCGCTGACCCAGCAGGCTATGGGCCTATTGCGGTCGGTCAGTAATGCCGCTGGCTTCAACATTGGTATGAACCAGGGTAAGGTCGGCGGGGCCGGTGTTGCCGATCATCTGCACCAGCATCTTGTTCCCCGCTGGAGCGGTGATACTAATTTTCTGCCGATTGTTGCCGGCACTAAAACTGTTACCCAAACCCTGGATGAGATTCGTACCTTGCTGGCCGATCACTGGGCTCAATCAAGGCACTAAATGCACTGTACTGTGCGACAAAAATCGTGCTAAAAGTCTAGAAGAGGCGCGGTTCGCTACTTTCCTTGTGAATGAGCCCGCCCACTCTGGCACAGGCTTTGTTTGAGAGCGTGGCGGTATTGACTAAGAAGGTTTCTTCCGGGTTGCCGGTGTGGGCTGTTA